>JAFGUD010000408.1 GCA_016938685.1 Bacteroidales bacterium
AACATTTGGTATAACATGAACTCCCTTTGGTCGGTTGTATTACTTCGCAAACTCGTAATGCAAAACTAAAAGTCTATCGGCATATATACCAAATTGTTAAAATAATTCCGAGAATTATTTTTTACAAGTTGTTCCCGAAATATTTCGGGACAAGTAATGCCGATTAACTTTAAAACCGATTTTAAGAAAATGAAATCGGATTTTTTAAAGCATTTCGGTATACAATTACAAATTTTAGAAGAGGGTTAGTATAATTGCAACTATCGAACAGTTTTATGAAAACATAATCTCTTAAAATTATTTTGTACGATATTGACTAAAAAAAATGCCTATAAATCAGATTGATTTACAGGCATAATATTAAATTAAAATTTAAGTTCTATTTTGGTTCCAAACCCATATTAAAGAATGTAAAAGCGTATAAATCAGCCCATTCTTCAAGTACTTTTTCGGTTGGTTTTCCGGCTCCGTGTCCGGCTTTTGTATCAATTCGAATCATCAATGGATTAAAATTATTTGGTCGTTTTTGTTGTAATGTTGCAATATATTTGAAAGAATGTGCAGGAACAACTCTGTCGTCGTGATCGGCAGTAGTAACAAGCACCGCAGGATATTCTTTATCTTCTTTTACAGTGTGCAAAGGAGAATAACCGTACAAGTATTTGAACATTTCTTCACTGTCGTCAGGTAATCCGTAATCAGAAGACCAAGCGCGTCCGATTGTAAACAAATGATAACGAAGCATATCCATAACACCAACTGCCGGCAAAGCAACTTTGAACAACTCAGGACGTTGATTTGTAACCGCTCCTACAAGTAGTCCACCATTTGAGCCACCTTGAATTGCTAATAAATCAGGATTTGTGTATTTGTTGGCGATTAGATATTCAGCAGCAGCAATAAAATCGTCAAAAACGTTTTGTTTATTTGTTTTTATTCCTTGTTTGTGCCATTCTTCGCCATATTCACCACCTCCACGTAGGTTTGCAACAACATAAATTCCACCATTTTCTAACCAAAATATTCTACGAACATCAAAATATGGCTCTAAACTAATATTGAAACCGCCGTAACCATATAACCAAGTTGGATTATTTCCATCAAGTACAACACCTTTTTTATGTACAATAAGCATTGGTATTTTTGTGCCGTCTTTACTTGGATAAAAAACTTGATCTACTGTATAATCATTCAAATCAAGACCTTCAAATTTAGTAGAATAAAACTCTTCGGTAGTTTCGTCATCAAAATTATATTTATAAATAGTTCCAGGAGTTGTATATGAACTAAATTGGTAAAACATAAAATTATCTTCTTTGTTTGCAACAGAACTAGCGCTTCCAATTCCCGGTAATTCAATATCTTTCAGATAATTTCCATCGTAATCATAAATCTCAAGTTTACTCTTAACATCTGCCATATAACTAATTACAATTTTATTTGGAGCGATGTCAATTCCTTGCAACACATTTTCTTTTTCAGCAATAAAATTAACCCAATTTTCAGCAGAAGGATTCTTTGGATCAACAGCAATAATTTTGTAATTTGGAGCTTGATAATTAGTCATAATCAACAATTTACCATTGATAACGTCGATAAAACTAAAATCAGAATCAAAATTATCATTCAAACGAACAAATTCGGAGTTTTCTTTTGTTAAATCCTTGAAAAGCAACATATTTCCACTTGTTCCTTCCCATTCTGAAAGAATCAAATAAGTTTCGTCATCATTTACGTCAGCACCAAATCCGTGAGTCGGAACACTTTTATCTTGATAAATAAGTTTGTCTTCGGCTTGTGTAGTTCCAACAACGTGATAATAAACTTTCTGATTTTCATTAGCCGACGAAAGTTCTTTTCCTTCTTCGGGTTTATCATAACTGCTGTAAAAGAATCCGTCTTTGTACCAAGAAATTCCTGAAAATTTAACCCATTCAATGTGGTCTTTCAGCAATTCGCCTGTTTCAATGTTCATCACATAAATCTCGTTCCAATCAGAACCCGATTTAGCAATTGCATAAGCAAAATATTTTCCGTCCTTAGAAATCGAAGAAGTTGCAAGAGCAATAGTTCCATCGTCGGATAATTTGTTCGGGTCTAACAAAACTCTTGCTTCTGATTCGGGAGAATCCTGAATATAAAGCACATACTGATTTTGCAAACCGTCGTTTTTATAAAAAATGTATTTATCACCTTTCTTAACGGGCAAAGAACGTTTTTCATAATTGTAAACTTCCATAAGACGATCAAAGATTTGTTGTCTATATGGTATTTGAGCCAAAAAATCTTCAGTTACTTTATTTTCCTCAGTAATCCAGGTCTGAAGATCAGGATCAGCTTCGTTTTCCATCCACCTGTATGGATCTTGTACTGTTGTTCCAAAATATGTATCTGCGGAATCAACAGTTTTTGCGATAGGATAATTAAATTTCATTTTATTGTTGTTACAAGCTGCAAAAACAGCTAACAAAGTTAATAAAAAAAGGTATTTTTTCATGTTACAAAATTTTGAGATTAAACTTTTTTCAATATTAAGTTTTTTACAAATATTAACAAAGAATATTTAAAATAAAAGAGTCCAAGTTTGTTAAAAAAATTTAAAAAGCAAAATAGATTCTTAAAATGAAACCGAATATTAAGTTTGCAGCAAAGTAAAAAATAAGTTTTTTTTTCTACTTAAATATTTTATATTTGAGAGGTATTAAATAAAAAATCGCCAGTGAAAAAAATAATTAAAATACTACCTTTTATAACATTATTTCTATCCTTGACTCTTTCAAATATCGCACAGAATTCTAGTGGATTTCCTGACGATAAAAAAATATTTCATTATAATATTGATAATTGGTCAAAAAAAGATGGTTTGCCAACTAATTCTCTCATTAACATTTGCCAAACAGATGATGGATACATTTGGATTTCAAGCTATAATGGTCTAATTAGAGTAAATGGGCAAGATTTTTCTCTATTTGATAAAGAAAACACCAATGCGTTTTCAGAAAACGGAGTAGGAGCTTTAACCACAGACAACAACGGAACTCTTTGGATGACGACACAAAGTAGCGGACTAATTTCATATAAAGAAGGACAATTCACATCTCACCTTACAGACAGTTCCTTAAGTCAATTATACTCCGTAATATTTTTTGACAGCAAAAACAGATTATGGGCAGCTTCACCAATTTTCGGTTTATTTGTTTATAGCGAAGGAAAATACCAATATTTCAACAACACCACACTACTAAAAAATATTGAACCAAATTCTATTGCAGAAGACAAAAATGGAAATATATGGATAGGAACCAGCGGGAATGGTATTATTGTTTATGATAATTCAGATTTTTCAACATATACAACCGAAAATGGCTTAATTAGCAATTGGGTAAACAGTATATACATTGACGACGAAAACTTAATTTGGATTGGAACAGATAATGGTTTATGTACTTTTACCAAAAATTCTTTTAATTCAGTTGTTGAGTTAAAAGACCATAAAATAAATGTAATAATATCAGATCAAAATAAAAATATCTGGCTTGGAACAAGTAATGGTCTTTTTTTAAAAAGGTTCAAAACAAATAATTATGAACATCTAAACACTCAAAATGGACTTTTAAAAAACTACATTTTAGATTTGCTTTTAGACAAAGAAAACACATTGTGGATAGTTAATTATAGAGGAGGATTATCAAGATTAAAAAACGGCAAATTCACTTGTTTTACTCAGAAAGATGGAATAAAAGGAACATTAGTAAATTCTATCTGTGAAATCGAACCTAATAAATTATTGTTTGCTTTCGATAACGGTTATATCAATATTTTAGAAAACAATACTATTTCTGAATACCAATTAAATTCTGATTTAAAAGGCAAACGAATAAGAAATGTATTCAAAGATTCTAAAAACAATCTATGGATTAGTACATACAATGGCTTGTTAAAAGTAACAGAAGACCTTCAAGAAAAATGGTTTTTGGTTGAAACCGGTTTTCCGGACAGATACATAAGACTTGTTTTTGAGGACAGCAAAAATAACATCTGGGTAGGAACTCGGAATTCTGGTTTAGTGAAAATTAATGACAACGGTACTTACTCAATATTTGACAAAACAAAAGGACTAAATGTTAATTTAGTTATGTCAATTGACGAAGATAAAAATGGGAATATACTTGTTGGAACAAGTAAAGGAGGCTTGAGTATTATTTCAAACGAAGGAATAATAAAAACCTTCACGAAAAAAGAAGGATTAACCGATGATATTACTTTTAATACTTACGTTGATAAAGAAGGAATAATTTGGGTTGCAGCAAAAGGAGGTTTAAACCTAATCATAAATGACAAAATATTTGCTTTTCCGGTAAATAGTAACACTCTTCCAGATTCCCCTTTTGATATTCTTGAAGATAACAACGGTTTCTTTTGGTTAACTTGTAGTATGGGAATAATGAAAATTAGCCGTCAAAATCTGATTGATTATTACGATGGGAAAACTCAACTTTTAGATTGTATATTGCTTGACAACAACGATGGGCTAATAGAATCAGAATGTAATTCAACAGCAATTTCTATTAAATCTGAAGACGGTAAATTATGGTTTCCAACCTTAAACGGGTTTGCAATGATTGACCCAGAAAAAATATTGGTTAATGATTATATTCCTCCTGTTTATATTGATAAAATTTTGGTTGACAACAAGGAAGTTTCTGATTTTTCAGATCTAAACATCAAACCTGACAACAAACGTATAACATTCTATTACAATGCTTTAAGCTATTACGAACCTTCTGAAAATTTATACAAATACAAATTAGAAGGTTTTGAAGAAAACTGGAGTGAAGAAACTAACGAAAAATCTATTTCATACACAAATTTACCTCCCGGAAAATATACATTCAAAATAATAGGATCTAACAACGATGGTTTTTGGAATGAAATAGGAGCTGAATTAAACATTAGAATAAAACCACATATTTATCAAACTTTTTTGTTTTGGTTTTTGGCTTTTGTGTTATTTCTTTTACTTATTTATCTAACATATAAAATAAGAGTAAAACAACTCAAAAAACGACAACAAATACTTGAAGAGTTAATTCAAAAAAGAACTTCAGAAATTGTTGAAAAAAATGAAGAATTAAGACATCAAAAAGATGAAATAGAATTGCAAACAGAACAATTAGAACAACTTTCTATTGTAGTTCAGGAAACAGGAAATTCGGTAGCTATTTTTGATAAAGACCTTAATCTTTTATGGGCAAACCATTCTTATATAAAAGTTTATGGCTACTCAGACTTAATATTTCCGCCAAAAAAACAAATTCATATTACAAAAATTAGTCCGAGAGAAGATATTGTTGATATTGTAAATGAATGTATTAACGAAAAGAAATCCAAAATTTATAATGTTGAGAAAAAAAACGTAAAAGGAGAACAAATTTGGGTACAAGTAACAATTACACCTATTATTGAGATAGGTGTTTTTAAACAACTAATTGTTATAGAATCAGATATTACAGAACTTAAGCTTGCTGAAATAGCAATGACCTCTCAGCAAAATTACATTACATCTAGTATTAGATATGCAAAATCTATTCAGGAAGCAATTTTCCCTATAAAAAAGAACATAGACAAACACTTTGACAACTTTATTATCTTTAAGCCAAAAGATATTGTTTCCGGCGATTTTTATTGGTTTACAACGATACCAGAAAGATGTATTACTGATAATACAATACCCCAAGAAAGTATTGAAAATCCAAATTGGTGTAGCTTTTTAGCATTAGCAGACTGTACTGGTCACGGTGTTCCCGGAGCCTTCATGAGCATGCTTGGTAACGGATTACTTAACGAAATAATTAATATTCGAAAAATCTACGACCCAAAAGAAATTCTAAATACAATTAACGAAGATGTTCGAAAACTTCTGAAACAAGACGTTACAGATAATGTAGAAGGCATGGACATTGGTTTGTGCTTACTAAGAAAAGAAAAAGAAAGAACCTATATTACATATTCAGGAGCAAAAATTAGTTTATTTCATTATCAAAAAGAAAAAAAACAAATAGAACAAATAAAAGGTGTGCGTAAAAGTATCGGCGGAGTATTTTTTAAATTTACTCAGATTGATTTTACGAACAACCAAATAATTGCATCAAAAGGAGATATGATATATATGACTTCTGATGGTTACATTGACCAAAACAATATTGAAAGAAGAAGATTTGGAACAAAAAAGCTCCATTCTTTATTAGAAAAAATTGCAGAAAATGAATTGACTGTTCAACAACTTATAATTGAGGAAGAACACGAAAAATGGAAAAATAAAGAACAACAAAGAGACGACATTTCTATGATTGGAATAAAAATATAAATCCTAATATGAATTAAATTTCCAAGCATCTTTGCAAATTAATTATTATAAAAATAATTAATTTTTCAACAATATTTTTCAACAATCTATTTCCATAATTAATGATATTAAAACAAACAAAAGCATAAAAAACAACCATTC
>JAFGUD010000409.1 GCA_016938685.1 Bacteroidales bacterium
GCTTTTATAGAATTGCAACCTCTTAACCAAATTGCGGAAGAGAATATCAATACAACAAGGAATAATTATTGGATTAATCTAAAATTCTTGATTTTTTCATACAAATACATTTTTAATGCAAACTACCAAAACAATCAAAAATATATGATAAAAGCTTACACCAAAAGTTTTATCAGTAAATTATTTGATATTGAAAAATATAAATACGCTTTAATGCAAGTAAATTCAGATACATCAATTATTGGAAAACAAGGATATTATTCTTTAAATAAACAAATGAACGATATTGGTGACGAGAATGGATTAAGTAAAAGACTAACAACTTTCCTGAAAGATACAACAGTTCTTCAAGAAAGAATAAAATTATCTATTAACAATCTGCAATTTTATGAGCACTACTTAAATGAAGTGCATTTACACGAGATAGAAAAGTTAATAGAGAAATCAAAAGAAAAGGGAATACATTTATTTTTCATTATTCCCCCAAAACTATCAGATTACAAAGAACTAAGGGCTATCAAAGAGTTTTTGCCGAAAGAAAACATTATCGATATTTCAGATGCAAATGATTACCCTAATTTATATAAAACTGAATATACTTTTGACATTGGACATTTAAATGAAAAAGGTGCAAATTTATTTACAGAATATTTAGCAGATGAAATTAAAAAAAGCCTGTAACATTGTGTTGGTCGTCAGTAGCTTGGGTAGCTTGTTTCATTTCGTGGGCTTCGCCCACTTCATTCCACAAGCCACCCAAGCCACCGCCGCCAACACATTCACGTTATAAGCAATGGATGATAATACTCAAAATACAGAAATAAACACCCTAAATAATCAAATCAATAATTTTGAACTTTTTAATTTATTGGTTGATAATTCGTTTGATATTATCAGTATTTTGGCTGATGACGGAACCATAAAATTTGAAAGTAAAGCATTAAAAAGGATTTTGGGGTATGATAACAAAGAACGGATAGGCGAAAATGTTTTCAAATATGTTCATCCGGATGATTTAGATTATGTTGTTAACGAATTTATGATACGTAATGAAAAAAACAAAATAGTAGAATTAAGACTATTGCATAAAAACGGTAGTTGGCGGTGGTTTGAAGCAATTGGACAAGATTTTACAACCAACTCTCAAATAAATGGAATAATTGTAAATTCCAGAGATATAACCGAACGAAAAGATATTGAAAATAAATTAATAGAAAGTGAACAAAAATATCGCTTACTTACTGAAAATACTACTGATGGAATTGCACTAATTGAAGATAATCAATTAAAATACATTTCAGAAGGCTATTTGAAAATACTTGATTATGAAGCTAATGAAGTAATAAATATGACTTATGAAAAGATTTTGGAATTAACCCATTCTGATGACTATAAATTTTTAAAAGAAACAATCGAAAATGCTTACAATAATAAATATAAAGAATTGAAATATGAATATCGTATAAGAACTAAAAGTGGAAAATATGTTTGGATAGAAAATAGAACCAGCTTACAATATAAGCAAAATGGCACTCATCTGCGAAGCATTGTCCATACGAGAAATATTACTGAACGCAAGCAAACAGAAATAATCATTAAAGAACAAAACGAAAAACTTCAAAAACTTAACGACGACAAAAACCGCTTTATGCGAATTTTGGGACACGATTTAAGAACACCATTTAATTCATTATTAGGGTTTTCTGATTTATTACTGAAAAATTTAGACAAATATGATAAAGAAAAAATTAGAAATCAGGTAAAATCAATAAATTCTGTTTCACGTCAAACGCATGAGCTATTAGAACAATTACTACTTTGGGCAAAAACTCAGTCAGGAAAATTGGAATTAAAAATTGATTATTTTGATTTTAGCGAAACAACAAACGATTTAATAAAAACACTTTCAAAATGTGCAAATGAAAAAAAAATCAAAATTAGTTGTTTTGAAGCCGAAAAAACAATTATATCCGCAGATTTGAATATGTTTAAAACAATATTGAGAAATTTAATTTTAAATGCGATTAAGTTTACCGATTTTAACGGACAGATAAACGTTTATGCTCAAAAAAATCAATCAAATATTACAATAATAGTCTCTGATAATGGAATAGGAATTGATAAAAATGTAATACCAAAACTTTGGGAAATTAACGAAAATTATTCAACTATTGGAACAAATAACGAAAAAGGAACTGGTTTTGGTTTAACACTTTGCAAGGAATTAGTTGAAAAACACGACGGAAAAATTTGGGTAGAAAGCGAAGTAGGAAAAGGAAGTGATTTTAAATTTACTTTGCCGTTGATAAATGAAAACGAAACAGATAACAAATTGAAATAATGATAAATAGAGCTTATAACATGCTACTTGCGGCGGTGGTTTTGGGGTGTTTTGCTTCGCCTACGGCTTCGCAAAAACACCCCAAAACCACCGCCGCAAGTAGCTTTCCGTTA
>JAFGUD010000410.1 GCA_016938685.1 Bacteroidales bacterium
ATCAACTTTGGGTGCGTTAGAAAATGAACATTTTACCTTTGATTAACATTGTGCGAAAAAGCAAACGAAATAAACACATTTTCGTTACAGGTAATTGAAAAAATATGGAAAAAGAATTATCACATACCGAATTATTAAAAAAGATAAATTTTTTGGAAGCCGAAAATAAACTTTTATCCCAAAAATTTTCAGTTCTTGAAAGAGAATACGAACGTTTAAAAACGCTTTTTGAGAATATTCAAATCGGAGTATTAATTGAAAAAGAAGATAGAACAATAACACAAGTCAATAAGCATTTTTGTAAACTTTTTAATATTCCGAGTTCTGATATGATTTTAGGAATGAACTGTGGCGACGCTATTATTGGAGCTTCACAGTCGTTTGTTAATCCGGAAAATTTTATTTCAGATGTAAGTATATTATTAAAAAATCAAAAACCTGTTTTTAACGAACTTTTAGAGCTAAAAGACGGACGCTTTTTTGAACGAGATTATATTCCTGTAATTCACAAAGCGGAGTTTTTTGGTAATTTATGGTTATACAGGGACGTTACACGGTTTATACAATATGAAAAAGAATTAAAAGCAAGCAACGAAAAATTAGAACTATTTTTCAATCAATCGCTCATTGGTTTCTTTTTTATGATGCTTGATAAACCAATTGAGTGGAATGACAAAACCGACAAAGAAAAAATGCTTGATTATGCGTTTTCTAATCAAAAAGTTACAAAAATAAATCAAGCAATGCTCGACCAATATGGAGCAAAAAATGAAGACTTTATAGGACTTACCCCAACCGATTTTTTTGCACACAATATAAAACACGGACGTAAAGTTTGGCGTGATTTTTTTGACAAAGGACATTACAAAGTAGAAACTCATGAGAAAAAATTTAATGGAACAGATATGATAATTGAAGGAGATTATATTTGTTTATATAATGAAAAAAATAGAATAATAGGGCACTTTGGTGTGCAACAGGAAGTAACCGAAAGAAAGCTGAACGAACAAATTTTTCAAGATTTATATAAAAATGCCCCTTTGCCTTATCAATCGTTAGATGTTAATGGAAATATTTTAAAAGTAAACTCAAAATGGTGTGATATAACAGGTTATAAAATCAATGAAGTAACAGGTAAATGTTTCCGGGATTTTTTAAGCTCAAAATCACAAAAAGCATTTGACGAGAAATTTCCTATTTTAATTAAAACAGGTATTCAAGACCAAACCTTTTTTGAGCTTATAACAAAAAATGGCAATACTATTATTGCTAAATTTGAAGGCTGTGTTTCAAGAGACGATAAAAATAATTTTTTATTCACAAATTGTGTATTTGAAAATGTTACTGAAAAAATTAAGGCTGAAAATGCTTTAAAAGCAAGCGAAGAAAAATTCAGAACACTTATTGAAAATATGACTGATAATGTTTTTCTGATAGACAAAAACTTTAAAGTGGTTTCAGTCAATCATTCCGCTGAAAAACTGTTAAAAGAAAAGAAAGAGAATATTATCGGAAAAAAAATATCAGATATTTTCCCTAAATATATTTCTGATGAATACGAACAAACATTAAAAGAAGTTTTTAAAAACAGAAAAGCCATTGCCATAGATAGTGATTTAGCAAAAGGAGATATAAAATTATACATAAACACCAGATTAACACCAATACTCGAACAAGATGGATTAGTTCAGTATATAATCGGAGTAAGCACAGACATAACCGAGCGAAGGAAAAATGAATTGTTACTTATAGAGCAAGAACAAAAATTAAGGGAGCTGAATGCAACGAAAGATAAATTCTTTTCAATAATTGCTCACGATTTAAGAAGTCCTTTTGGTGCGATATTAGGTTTTGCCGAAATGATTACCAAAAAAGCACAAAATAAAGATTATCAAAAAATTGAATATTTTAGTAGCATAATCAACCAGTCAGCTAAGCATACTTTCGATTTACTCAATAATTTATTGCATTGGTCAAGAATACAACAAGGGAAATTGGAATTTAATCCAATTGTTATTAAAATGAATGATTTAGTAACAGAAACATTAAATTTATTACAAGCCAATTTTACCGAAAAAAATATCACTATTGAATTTGAAACAGACAAAGAAATAAGTTACAAGGCAGATTTATTTATGCTTCAAACAACAGTTAGAAATTTGTTGTCGAACGCCATAAAATACACACCAAATTTTGGAAAAATAACAGTAAAAACTACTGAAAACCATAATGATATAGAAATTGAAATTACTGATACCGGAGTAGGAATTGCACCACAAGATATTGAAAAACTATTCAAAGTAGAAACAAGTTATTCAACCGCAGGCACAAACAACGAAAAGGGAACAGGATTAGGACTTATTTTGTGCAACGAATTTATAAAAAAACACAATGGCAAAATATATGTAGAAAGTGAATTAAATAAAGGAAGCATTTTTAAAATAAAACTTCCAATGATAAAAAAATAAAATAAAGAAAACCTGTAACATTGTGCTTAATGTCAGTCATTTTTTTGCTTTTTGTTTCGCCTACGGCTTCACAAAAAACAAAAAAATGCCCGCCACAAGCACATTCACGTTACGGGTAA
>JAFGUD010000411.1 GCA_016938685.1 Bacteroidales bacterium
CATGTTGCAGCATCTTTTCCAAATTCCGCAGCTTTGGAAAAGTTTACCGGCAATTTGTATTTTTAGGTGTAAAAATAAGGGGGTGGCTGTTGGGCTTTGCTCTATGGCATAAGTTTTAGGTGTGTAAAATATGTAGTTTGAAATTTGTATTTTGCAAACAAAAATAAGACATTCTTGAAAATAGAACAAAACATATCACGACTTAAATATCTGCTGGAAATCTATAAGATAACAGTAGATGAGTTACTTATCATGATAAGTGAAGGATTAAAAGTTCCACTTAGAAAAAGTGATATTTTTGGCAACGAGATAAAACTTAGTCATTTAAAAAGAATTGATTCCATTTTTAATAAAGGTCTGCATTTTTATCTTGACCCAAAATCTCCTGAAATTTCAAAAGATGCTAGTATATTTTTTAGAAAATCAGAATTTGGGGTCGATTTAAATATAGGCGCAAGAAAAATTGTTAATCAATTTGAGGAGTTTAAAATATCACTTTCTGCAATAGCGAAACTTGCTGAGGTTGATTTCAAAAGAGAATTACCTGTTTATTCTATTCAGCAAAATCCAAAAATTGTTGCAAAACAACTTAGAAAAGAATTCTATCCAGAATTTAATTCAAAACCAAAAGAATTTCTTCGCTCTTTTATTGGCAAACTTGCAGAAAAAAATATTTTGGTTTTTGAATTTGTAGAAACTTGGAATAAAAAAGACAAAGCAAATATTGACGGTTTCTTTTTAAATCCTAATGTTATTGTTTTAAAAAGACAACAAAACTCCTTTCGAAGAGAAATATTTACATTAACCCATGAACTTGGACATTATTTGCTAAATGAGGAAGAAGTTGAGCAGTTAGATATTCAGAACCTTGCTAGTCATAAAATAAGTGCAATTGAAAGATGGTGTAATGATTTTGCATACTATTTTCTTGTCGGTAATTATGATAATCAAATAGAAGAAATTGATAAAGCAGTTGGTTCAAATGATTATTATTTTGAGATAATTGAATCTATTTCAAAAAATACACATCTAAGCAAGATTGCAATGTTTACCAGATTACTTTTCCAAAACAAACTATCCAGGAAAAATTACAATTTCATTAAAGTAGATTTAGAAGAGAAATTTAGATTAAAACAAGAAGAAGAGAAAAAAAAGAAAGAACTTGAAAAATTAGAAGGCATAAAATCTGGTGGAGCCACTCCAAAACCAATACAATCTCCCCTACTTATTTCAACAATACAAACTGCATTTTTTGAAGGTGTAATTAGTGAATTTGATGTTTGTAAAACCCTGAATATTAAACCTGATAAAATAGAAAGTTTCTTACAATGACAGTTGTAATCGATACAAATTCACTTTTATCATTGGTTCGTTACTACTTACCATTTGATAAAAATAGTGTTCTGTTCGATTTCATAAAATCAAAAATTCAGAGTGGAGAAATAATAATTATTGATAAAGTTCTTGAAGAATGCACATATAATTCAAAAGGGATTGTATTAAAAAAGCTTGACTACTTAGCAGATAAATCATTTCTAAAAAAATATAAAATTCCATACAAGACCGGGACTTTGATTGCTCCTTCTCCGGCAAAATTTCTCCGACAAATTGATAATCAATTTGTAAATACCATTGTTAGAAAGCAGAGTAAATTAACTGATGTAGAGTATGAAAACCAAAAAAATCATTTTTTGGAAAATGCTGATATGAAATTAATTATTTTGTGTCTTAACCTAAAAAGAGATAGTATTTTTACCGATGTAATTCTTGTTACAGAAGAAACAGAAGTAAGCAATGACAATAAATTGTTTAAAAAAATACCTGCTATTTGTAAAGAATTAAGTATTGAAACACTCACGCTCCCTGAATTACTCGAAAAATATGATGACATTTTTGTTGAATTTAAATAAAAAACCAATCCCTAATAATAAAGCTTCAGCCGGCAAACAATGCCCCATCTGGAACCCAGGTGGGCAACCCCGCTACCGCGCGATTGCATCGCGTGGTTAGTGAAAGAATTCCAGACATCATGCCACACGATACAATCGTGCGGCAGCGTAGGG
>JAFGUD010000412.1 GCA_016938685.1 Bacteroidales bacterium
CAAATCTTATCTGTTGTTAATATTTTAGTTGTATAATCTATTTTACCCACTTTTCTGTCTTTTTTTTTACACTTGTTGCCAACGGTTTATGTAAGTGGAGTGCGGGATTAAAAGTTGGAAACTTTCAAGCTCGCACGGAGCCAATTCGTTTATTCAATATTTCAAATTTTCCGTCAATTGTCGAAGACGAATTGGCGGTGTTGCAACGGAGAACTGCGGTTGAATTACCCGCTGAAACCCGCATTACATTTACATTTTGTTAGCAACCGGTTTTTATTTTTCTATCTCAAAGTTATTCAATTCTTCTAAGAATCTGTCCGAATCAATTATCTTATTTTCATACCAGTTTTTATTTATCCAAACAGATACCGGATATCCAATTATTAAAGCCATCGCAACAGCAATTGCATAAACAACAGGAAAAGAAAAAATATTTACTCCAGCAATTACAATTGATATTAATGGTGTTGAAGCAATTATAAATACAGGACCTGTATAAGACATAATCCTTTTAGTGTTAAAATATCTTTTTTTATATTTAATAATCTGCTTCTGAATATTAAGAATAGATTCTTTATTAAAGTCCACCTTTACCACAGAATTAAGTAATCTAATTGAAAGAATTAATGACATAATTAACCATAATAAAGTCAATACTCCTGACACCAGAAATTTGAAGTCAGTTGAAAATTTTGCTACATAATGAATCACAATTAGAACAAATACAAACCCTAGAATCACATTAATAATTTCGTATTTTTTTGGTGTATCCATCGATGATTTAGCATTATTTAAGTTCATTCTTTTTATGAGCTCGTTGTTGGTCTTTAAATTTTCTGATAGTTTTTTATCGTATTCCAACCAGGCATTTTTTAAATCTTCTAATTCCATGATTTTAAATTTAATAGTTACTGAATTTTTCTTTGAGATTTTTTTTAATCCGACTAATTTTTGTAGCTACATTTGATTCTGAAATGCCAAGCATCTCTGCAATTTCTTTCTGTTTAAAACTGTCTAAATAAAGAAGAATCAAAGCTTTATTAAGTTTCGACAATCCAGTTATCAATTTTCTCAGAATTTTTAATTTTTCATCAAGTTCAGAATCATATTCAAAATCGGGTAAAGAAAAAATAGAGCAATCTATTTCATTTGGTTTATCAACTCGTTTACAGTCTTTTCGATAATTTGAAATTGCTGTATTTAAAGCAATTTTGTAAATCCATGTTGAGATTTTGACGCGTCCGTCAAAATTTTTAATGTTCTTCCATAATTGCAGAAGAATCTCCTGTTCTAAATCTTTTCTGTTGTTAGAATTTGGACAGTACGAATTACAGATTTTGTACAAAAGATTCTTGTTTGCTGAAATAATTTCTATGAATTTTTCTTTTTCCACTTTTGAATCATTAATCGTATATTTCATTATTCGCGGTTAAAGAAAAAAATCACATTAAAATCATCTTTTTTTGTTTTTGTTTCAACTGGTTGCTAACG
>JAFGUD010000413.1 GCA_016938685.1 Bacteroidales bacterium
ATACCATAAACACCTGCAAGGGAACTGAAAATCGGGCGACTATCAATTAATATTTGCGAATAAGATCCGTCTAAACCATTTATCCTTACTTGTTGAAAACCGCAATTTTGGCAGTTGGTTTCTACTCTTAACCCTGGTTGAAAATTTAAACCTTGTGCAAGACATACAGAATTTGTATTTTCAAATATTTTTGGACTTATTATATTCACAATGGTTGGAGCTTCTTTTCGGTTAACTTCATTTCTGTTTGCCGAAACAACAACACTTTCTAATTGAATTTGGTCTTCTTCGATTTCAAAATTTACTTCTATTGTTTTTCCTGATGTTAATAAAATTTGTTTTTCAACAGGACTATAACCTATACAAGAAGCAGTAATTATAAAATTTCCCTCTGGAAGGTTTTTTAAAAAATAATGCCCTGTTGCATCTGTAGCAGTACCAATCGTAGTATTTTTAATTGTAATATTACAAAAAGATACATGTTCGCCTGTTGTTTTGTTGATAATATGACCAATTACATTGGCATCTGTTTTTTTTTGGGAAAAACCTGTCATCGAAAAAGAAATCACGATGACAAAAAAACATAAGATTTTTTTCATAAAAATTTACTTTAAATATTACACAATATGATTACTTGAGCAATTAGCTTTCTAACTGCATCAAAAATGAACTAGTGATTTTTAGACAATCACCAAAATAAGTTAATTGTGAATATTCAAAGGTGGTGCACGTAATCCATTCGAGCATAAAAAAACAAGGTTGGAAAAATTATCGTCATTCTTTTGGAGAATGTATTTTCTTAAAACTACTTTATAAACTTCAATTGAAAATGCAAGGAAAGAAACAGTAGTTAAAAAATGAGATAAGAAATGAATAAGAACAAATTCATTTGCTGAGTGCTGATGATTAACAGGTTTATCTTTAGAAAAAGGATTATACGGATGAGAGTGAACAATGGTAACTCCATTTACGATATGGGTGTGTGTAAATGAAGAAATACTCACATAATACCCTAAAAAGAGTATCAACAAAAAGTATCTCATTATTTTTTTACGCCAGAGTTTCAATTCTTAATTTTTTGCAAAGTTAATATTTTTATAATCATTCCAAATAATATTTGTGCGAAGGCAAGATTTGGCTCTTTGACTTTTGCGAAGCGTTTGCTCGTGAGTTGGGCAGAAGGCAATGTGCCAAATGTGGGTCGGTTTTCCGCTTTTCTTTCTTGCGGGTCGGCAAAAAAACTAAATCTTTTGTCTTTCCAGTCAGTCACTTTTTCTATTTCGTATTTCGTTGTCAAATTCAATTTTCTTGTCAAGTTTGTAGTCTGCTGTCTTTTTTTCGCCTTGTTGCTAACG
>JAFGUD010000414.1 GCA_016938685.1 Bacteroidales bacterium
CGTTATGCAACAGTTTAAACTGACAAAATCAACTTATTACTAATTCAAAAAGATTAAAATGAAATTACACCCAATTTTCTCAAAGCAATTCTATAAATGGTGGATTATAATAGCATTATTTATAGGGTTAACATATTCCCTTTTAGGTCTTCCGACAATGGAAGGATATGAAAAATATGGACTGGTCTTTTGGATTCTATCAACTCTATTTACGAGTTTAATATTGGGTTCAATTGTTTATCTCATATACAGACTATTCGCAGGGAAGTGGGATAATAAAGTGTACATTAAAATAATTGCTATTGCTTCTGTATTTGCGACTTTCCTTTATCTAAGGGATAAAATATTTGATTTAGATATACTTTTCAAACATAACGACACAAATAGTGAATATTTTGAAAAATCATTTAAAGAACAGGAAAACAAAGCATTTTCTGAGCATTTAGACTCAACAACAAATATTTATTCAAATTTTAAATATCATGTTGCGTTTGATGCACCCGATAATTGGAAAACTGACGCTGGTGTATCTGAACATACAATTTTTAGAGCATACCAACCCGACAGTTTATTGACTTTTTCAATAAATGTTGTCGAGCTAAAATCAGAAAATAATGAAAAAAACCAAGAAATTGATTTTTGGGAGTTTTACCAAAAGAATAAAGAACAAATGGATTACCCGTTTACCACGGTTCTTGAGAAACAACTAAAAACAACTATCAACAATTTTGTTTGTACTAAATCATACTTGCAAAATAATATTTGTTTACGAAGAGAATTAAGTTACAGTATTAAAAATTTAGACTATGAATACGACGTGAAAAATATTTCACTTCAAACACTTATTGGCGACTTCACTTATACATTCGGGTTAACTATTCCATCACTTTTTTATAACCAAACACCAGAATATTACGATAACTTATTTCAAAAGATATATTTTCTAAAAGACGGTGAGCTATTGAATGATATCATAAAAAATCATGAATAAAAATGACTTAATTTTGGAACAATCTCTTCAAGAAATATTTACATATCGATATTCATCTAATCGAATTGAAATTCTTGAAATTGAATCTGTTTTAATTAAATCCTTTTGTTTATTGGGGTTAATTGTTTTTATACCCATTTGGACAATTCAATGGGGGTTGGACAATTTGTTTTTTTGGATTCATTGTTCTCGAAATGATAAACCATTTAAATTTTTTTCATTTACATCATTTGACTCTGCAACTCCGTTTCATCAAATTTGCATTATTGATAATAAGATTAAATTTGACATAAGTTCCGTCGAACATCCTCCTCCTCACTTTCACGTGTATATTGACCAAAAGAAATATTCCTTTGACATAAAAAATGGAAATCAGATTAAGGGTGGAAAACTGAAATCCAGAGAAATAAAAAAAATCAAATCCTGGTATTTAGACAATAGAAAATTGATAATAAATACATGGAATAACACCAGACCTACTGATTGTCCGGTTGGACCGTTCAAGGAAATAAATATAGATTAGAAGAAAATTACTAAGAGAAATGCCAAAAACCAAAGAATAAAAACCGTTGCATAATAAATAGGACTCTGAGCGGTCTGCAAGACCCAGCGATGAGTCGGTGTTGAACTACACCCGCCGGGATCAGGGCTATGCACTTA
>JAFGUD010000415.1 GCA_016938685.1 Bacteroidales bacterium
CGGCATCTTGACGATTCCTAATTTCGGTCTTGCCGACCGAAAAACGAATCCTCTTCGACGCCGCTACTGCACATAGCCAAAACGTTATGGGGCATTTAAGACGACGAAATACACAGCATGAAGCAACAGAGATTTTCAATATCAAAAAGACTAAAAAGCTTTAAGTACGCATTTAATGGGTTGCGAATCTTGATAAAAGAGGAGCATAATGCAAGAATCCATTTATTTGCCGCAATTTGTGTAATAATTGCTGGACTATTTTTTAATATCTCAATGAATGAATGGATTAGCGTTATTTTTTCAATAGGACTTGTGTTTAGCCTTGAGATAATTAACTCATCAATTGAAAATATAGCAGACTTTATATCTCCTGAAAGACACGAAATGATTAAAAAAATTAAAGATTTGTCTGCTTCTGGAGTATTAATAAGTGCTATAACAGCGTTGATTATTGGGCTGATAATTTTTATACCCAAAATATTGAAATTATGCTAAAAGCATTAAAAGAAACTAAAAGACTAAATGAGACTATTTTCCTCGGGGTACTTACGCTTTTCTGTTTTGGTGTTTCACTATTCCGATTTGTTTATACTGACACAAAAGTGTTTCTATTTTTAAACTGGAATTTATTTCTCGCGTTTATTCCTTGGGCTTTGACAAGTCTAGTAATTATCAAACCGAAATTTCAGAAATCAAGACTGACATTGATTGTTTTACTTGGTTCTTGGTTGTTGTTTTTCCCAAATGCTCCTTACATTTTGACTGATTTATTTCATCTAAGGTTAAAATCTTCTATGCCTATCTGGTTTGATTTGATTTTAATACTGTCTTTTGCATGGACTGGATTACTATTCGGATTTTTAAGTCTATGGGATTTTGAAAAATTATTACGGAATTTTATGAAAAGGACTTATGTAATAATTATTTCAGCAGTACTGTTGTTCATTGGTAGTTTTGGAATTTATGTCGGAAGATTTCTTAGGTGGAACAGTTGGGATATTTTAACTGAACCGTTTAAATTAATGTATGATATTGGAGATAGGTTTATAAATCCATTTGAGCATCCAAGAACATGGGGAATGACAATTTTCATGGGACTGTTTCTCAATATGATTTATCTATCTTTCAGATTGATAAGAAAAAGAATAGAATAAAAAACGCCCCATAACAATGTATATACAAAATAGGCGAAATAGTAGTAATGTCAAGGGTTGTAGCCCGCTTCAACTTTGTAACGGCTTGATAGGTTTGAAGCCCGCAATCGCCTACTTTGCATATACTTACCGTTGTGGGTTATTAAATAAAATACTGAAAATTGAACTAAAAATAGAAAAACTACTCCTATTAAAATGCCAAGATATAAAGTTTACATAACTGAAAGAATAGAAATAAAAGATTGGTTGAAAATTTTATTTTACTTGTTATTGAATACTATACCATTTTTTCTTATCAATGAAGATTTACATTCAGTATTTATACTTCTAATCTCCTTTGTTTCATTAAGTATATTTATGGGTTCAGATTATTTAAAATTGACTCGGAACATTTATTTATATCTTTCTTGGTTTATTCTTTATCTAATAATATATTTTTTTCAAAAAGACCTGATTGACAATTCATTTATTAATAATACAGAAATGTCATTGAAAATGATTCGATTTCCAATAATTGGTATTGTTTATTCACAAGTATTTAGGATTGCCTTCGTTTTAAAATATAAATATGAACCAAGCCTATATTGGATAGAAGATAGAATTGGACGAGCATTTGTAAATAAAAACATTAAAAATAGAGAAGATTATATTTGGTTTTTTATTGGTCGATTGATGATGCTTGTAGTAATAATCTTTTTGAATCTTTATTTATAATAAAACAAATATGAATTAAAATAAATAACAACCCACAACAAAGGCTCATATGCAATAGCGGGTGCAGTCGGGAGCTTTGGCTTACTCGACGATTTCTTACGGTCGTGCCGACCGAAAACGAATCATCTTCGATGCCGCTACTGCACATAGCCTCAAACGTTGGCAACAAGCTAAAAGAAACATTGGATGAAAAAGGAATTTGAGAAAAATCTAAAATCAAAAAGGAATATACTCAAGGGA
>JAFGUD010000416.1 GCA_016938685.1 Bacteroidales bacterium
GTTCCTGTAAATTTTTCCATTGCTTTAATTTTGGTTCAAATATATAAATTTTTATCTTTGGTGTCAAATTTAACGTAATCCTGAAATTATTTAATTAATTGGTTGATTAACAGTGGCTAATGTTTTCTTATAATGTAAGCTTACAGGGCGCAAAGTCAAAAAAAAAAAACGATACTGCCAAATCTTATTTTATGTTTTAAAATACTTTTTTGATTAAAAATAAGTAAAAGTGGCTAAGATTAAGGTGTTTGTTAAATATGCCAATGGTTGCAATTTTAAAATATTTTGAAGTGCGTTTTCCCAATGAACTATGTTTCTTGAAAATGAATTATGACTAAAATTGGTTTTTGCTTTGAGAAAACAAGTTTTTTTTATTATCTTTAAGTCCTATTTATGATGAGTTTCATAGTTTGTTTGTGGTTTAATTTAGTTGAAATTTAAAATTATTAAAGATGAAAAAATATTACTTTATTCTGTTTTTTGTTTTTTTTACAGCACAATTGTTTTCACAAAATAAGTCTTTACAACTTTATCATTTTCAAGAGAAGTCGGAAATTTACACAAGCATTTTTTCTGTTTCTACTGCTTTGACTCCAAATGATTGGGACGATGGTTGTACTCCGGTTACTAATATTGGTTTTGATTTTGAATATAATGGTAAAATTTATACTCAGTTTTCAGTAAATACTAATGGAACTGTAAATTTGGGCGATAATATTGTAAATGAGGAAACTAATGATTTAGAATCGGTTGTTGATACTAATATTTTGGCTCCTCTTTGGGACGATTTAAAATTTTACAGTTCAGGAGTTGGCGATGGTATTTATTTTTATCTTGATAATTCTGTAACTGATAGCAATGTGCTGACAATTGAGTTTTTGCAAGTTGGAAGGTATAGTAGCACCGGTTATGCTGATTTTCAGGTTAAATTATTTGAATACAATAACAGCATTGAGTTTGTTTATGGCGATTTGTCGGGCACTTCAGGGTGGAGTAGTGCGTCAACTGCATCAATTGGAATGAATTCAATGGAAAATGATCAAAATGTTTTTTTGAGCGTTACTCCTGATAATATAAATGGAGCAACTGTTTCTTTTAATGTTGAAAATGACCAGATTACTCCTTCCGATTTAGCTCAAATTCAGTCGGGTACTGTTTATTCTTTTCGTCCTTTAATTCCTGGAACTGAACCTGATATTCAGATTTTGGATATTATTTCGCCTGTAAGTAATTTTTTGACGAACCACGATACTGTAAAAATTCAGATTGCTAATCCTGGAATTGAAATTACTGAAGGTTTGACAATTCAAGTTGAAGTTTTCGACACCATAACCGGCAGCCAGATAGGCACAACAATTAATGAAAATTTTTCTGATTACCCCATTCTTTTTACTGATGTTTTTGACTATACTTTGTCTAATACTATTGATTTGTCCGATAATGGAATTTACAGAATTGTTGTAACTTTAATTTTAGCAGATGATATAAATGTTTCTGATAATCAAATGTTTAAAATTGTTGAAGGAGTTAATTTAGATGAACTTATTTATGATAATGGACCAATTATTACTCATGAAAATCAAGGTTCAAATGGCGCCGACGTAAGTGCTGTTCAGGTTTCTTTGGGTTTTTATAATTACGGATATAATACAAATTGGATAATTGGTTATAGAAATGCTGATGATTTTACTGTTCCTGAAGGACAAACATGGACTATTAGTGGGTTGGGTTTTTATAATTGGCAAACTGAAAGTGATACTGTTTCTACAATCGACTATTTAGATTTTAGAATATTTGACGGACTTCCAAGTGAAACTTCTTCTCAGATTTTGGTAGATTATTATGACCAAAATAAACTTTCCGGTTCAAAGTGGTCCGGAATATACAGAAATTATGATAATGATATGTTAAACATTGATCGTCCTGTAATGTTTACCGTTGCTTCGCTCAACGATGATGAAATAATAACATTAGAAGCAGGTGATTATTGGATTGATTGGTCATCTGGTGGTTCAATGCTTAGTGGTCCTTGGGTTCCTTTTATTTCAATTCTTGGAGAAACCACAACCGGAAATGCAATGCATTTGGGTTATGAAGGTTGGGTTGATTGGACAGACGATGGAACTTCAACTCAACAAGGAATGCCATTTATGTTTTATGGGCAAACTCAGTTAAGTATTTCGGAAGTTGAAAATCAAACACTTATTTATCCTAATCCCAACAATGGAATTTTTACAATTTCTACTGAAACATGCGCAGATGTGTTTATTTATGATATTACGGGGAAAAAAATATATAGCGGAAATATTGAGCAAAAAAAGGTAATAGATTTGAGCAGTTATGATAATGGAATTTATATTGTTGAAGTTTTACATGAAAATTTCACTGAAAAAATAAAGATGATAATTAGCAAATAATATCTGTATTTGGTTATTGATGCATGATTTTTGCGTGCTAAAAACAAAACATGATGATGAGGAAAATAATATTGGTGTTTATAGGCATTTTTTTTACGTTTGTTTCTTATGCGGACGAAGTTGACAGCCTTATTCAGGTTTTGAATAAAACTCCAGAAAAAGATAAAGCTGAAATACTTAATCTGATTTCTGATGCTTTGTTGTATTCAATTCCTGATTCTGCTTTGTATTATGCTGAATTGGCTTTTGAAAACGCAAATATAAACAAAAATGAATATCAATCTATACAGGCTTTGAAAAATACAGGTCGCTGTTTTTATATGATGCAGGATTTTGATAACGCTATTTTAAAATTTGATGAAGCAGATAGTTTAGTTTTGCAACTAATTGAAAAAGAGGATATTGATGAAAATAAAATTTTGCGGGGTAATATTTTAGACAGCAAAGGAAGGGTTTTGGAAAGTGTTGGTGATTTTGTTCAAGCATTAGAAATATATCAATCTTCTGCCGGAATTTTCGAAGAATTGAATAATCTCGAAGGAATGGCTCGCGTTTATAACGACATGGGTTATGTTCATAATGCATTGGGAAACAATACAAAAGCGTTATTTTATTTTAAATCTGTATATGAAATTAACAAAGAATTAAGCGACTTAACAGGTATTGCTACTGCACTGAACAATATTGGAATTATTTATGATTCAATGGGAAAACGTGATTCTGCTTTGTATTTCTATTTTGAATCAATTAAAATTAACGAAGAACTTGGAAATGTTCAAGTTGTAGCTTATTTGTATCATAATATCGGAATTGTTTATGAGTTTGAAAATCAACTTAATCTGGCATTAGAATATTATCAAAAATCATTAGATTTAACTGATGAAATTGGAGACATTTACGGTTCAGTTGCTACTTTGTCAAGAATTGCAATTGTTTATCGGGAAAAAGGAGCTTATGAAAAAGCAGTTAAAATGCTTAATAATAGCCTAAAATTGGCTGATTCAATTCAAAGTATTGACTTAAAAAAAGATATTTTGCTCGAACTTTCAATAACTTATGAAAAAAGTGGAAATGCTGATTCTGCATTAAAATATTATAAAAATTTTGTTGAACTTAAAGATTCCCTTTTTGGCTTAAATATGATGGAACAAATTACCGAAATTGAAACAAAATACGATTCCGAAAAGAAAGAACAACAAATAAAATTACTCGAAAAAGACAACAAAATAAAAAAAGAAGAGGCAAAGAGAAGAGATACTATGCTTGTTGCGGTTTTTATTATTCTTTTCTTAATTATTGGTCTTGCTGTAATTCTTTTTAGAGCTTTCAGGCAAAAACGCAAATCAAATTTCCTTTTGCAAACTCAAAATGCTGAAATACTCAATCAAAAAGAAGAAATAAAAGCACAGGCAGAAGAACTCGAAAAGACAAATTATGAATTAGAAAAATTATCAATAGTTGCCAGCGAAACCGATAACGCTGTTATTATTGCCGATAAAAATGGTGATATTCAGTGGGTTAATCAGGCATTTGTTAGAATTTACGGATTTACACTAGAAGAATTTATTGCTGAAAGAAGTAAAAATATTCTAGAAGTTAGCAGCGAAAAAGAGGTAAAAGATAAAATCGATATTGTTTTAAATGACAAAAAATCAATAAGTTACGAGTCGTCCGGCTTGTCTAAAACAGGACAAGTAATTTATATGCAAACTACTGTCACACCTTTGTTCGATTCAGAAAAAAATATTAAAAAACTAATTATTATTGATTCCGATATTAGAGCATTAAAACGTGCGCAACAGGAAATTATGCAAAAAAGTGAGGAAATTTCTGCTCAAAATGAGGAAATATTAGCCCAAAATGAAGAAATTGAGGCTAAAAATGTTCAAATAACGAATCAACATCAAATGATAAAGGGCAGTATTAGATATGCGCAAAATATTCAGTCTGCAATTTTACCGCCTAAGGAATTGATTGATAAACATTTTGATAATTTTATTTTATATCGTCCAAAAGATATTGTTTCAGGCGATTTTTACTGGTTTTCTAATCCTGCTGTTGATGTGTATTTTATTGCAGCAATTGATTGCACAGGACACGGAGTTCCGGGTGCTTTTATGAGTATGATTAGCACAATGTTGCTTAATGAAATTGTTAATCAAAACAAGGTTTTTTCAACAAAAGAAATTCTGAATAAGCTGAAAAAATCTGTCGAAAGTTCTCTCAGACAATCAGAAACTAAAAATCACGACGGATTAGATATAATTTTGAGCAGAATTAGTAAAAAAGATAAAAAAATAACATTTTCCGGTGCGAAATTACCCATGATTATTTATAGAAATTCAACTAAGGAAATTGAAAAAATCAAAGGAGATATTGCGCATATTGGCGGCGTTTATTTAGCCGAAGAGGATTTTATTTACACTGAACATGAAATTAGTTATGACAATAATGATGTTATGTTTCTTGCTACTGACGGTTATATTGATCAAAATAATGAACAACGCAGAAGACTTGGATCGGTTAAATTTTTCTCGATAATTAAAGAAAATGCTCAAAAATCTACTCAAGAACAAAAAATAGTTTTCGAAAAAGAACTAGCCAATTGGCAAAATAACGAATCACAACGTGATGATATAACTGTTATAGGGGTTAAATTTTGATTTAATAGTTAAACACTGTAATTATAAACATTTTGCAAAAATGTGAATTTCCCTGTGACACTTGTTTGTTTCCCTTTAACTACTTTTGTCACTCCGAAGAATGAGGAGTCTCTGCCTCAGTCAGGTGTTGTCACCTGACTGCAAAACCACTTGAGAAACTTAATAAATTTCAGGTGACAACACCTGAAATAGGCACGTGAATTTTCGTATGTGTTTGTTTTTGTAGATAATTGTACTACTCCGAAGAATGAGGAGTCTCTACATGTTAAATATTTATCGACTTACAGATTCCTCCTTTCGTCGGAGTGACAAATTAGACAAGTGACTTTTTAAAGGAGGAATTTGTAAAAGTAACTCTTTTTCTTTACTCTTAGTTCTTATTTCTTAACTTCTTCAATGTTTTTGGAAATTATTATTCCGCCAATTTTGAATATTCAATTGCTTCTTTCGAAAGCTCTAATATAGCTTCTATTTGTTCCGGTTCCCATTCAACTTTTTCGTTTTTTATATCTGAAATTTTTCTTTTGTCTGATTCGTCTTTGTATTTCGATAAAAATTCAAAAATTTCTCCGTTGTAAAAATATACTCTGTACTCTGTAATGAAATAATCAATTTCTTCGTAAGATTCTTCTCCGGGTTCGTTATCGCTGGAAAAATAAAAAAACAAATTTTTGTCATCAAAATAGTAGTTTCTTTCGGTATAATATCCTTCTTCTCCCATCGATTCCTGAATTTTGACTAATTCACCATTAGAGTCGAACCAAAAGTCATAGTATGCATAAGGCGGATAATCTTCTTCGGGTTGATAAATATATTGTTTATATGTGTAGTTGTCAATATTGTTTTCAATAGTTGAAAATTGGGTTCTTACATAAGAAATTTTTTCATCGTAAGTTTGAGCAAATAAGCTAGAAATAGGGATTAACAATGCTATGGTAAAAAGTAGTTTTTTCATAATCCGGCGTTTTATGTTGATTTATTTTGGGTTAAATTGCAAAATCGACACCCTGTTCGGGTTTAATCGTCGCTTTAAAACAGTGTGGACAAAAATCGT
Source organism: Bacteroidales bacterium (assembly GCA_016938685.1). Lineage (GTDB taxonomy): Bacteria > Bacteroidota > Bacteroidia > Bacteroidales > JAFGUD01 > JAFGUD01. The sequence continues at coordinate 6,135 of JAFGUD010000416.1, forward strand.
AATCTGATGATAATATGCTTCCACACGAAGGACATTCCAGAAATTTACTTTTTTCTTCTTTTATAGGTTGAACAGGAGTAATAATTTCCGGTAAATCAGGAACTTCAAATGTTTTTTCTTCTATTTTTTCAACAACTTTAGTTTCTTGTAAATGAGTTGGTTGTGTTTTTTCTTCTACTTTTTTCACAACATCTTGTTGACTTAGAGGCACTAAATTGAACAAATATTCCTGAGATTGCCAATCTTTTACGCCCAAAAATCTTTCATAAAAACTTTCTCCTCTGGCAATTGTGTATGTGCCAAAAGTACTCACTTCCGAAACATTAGACTTTGTTTTTGAATTGACAGTTAATTTAAGCTTTCCGGAGGATTTAATAATTGGTTTTAAGTCCGAAAAATTTGCTAAAAAATCCTGAGTTTCTCCACCAATGTTTATCGAAAAGTAATAAATTTTTGGCGAATTGCCAATCAGATGAATGATAATTCTATCGTCGAGTTTGAATTTTATGTTTTTGTTTTTATATTCTACGGTTATAAAAACGTTGTCATTTTTCTGTTCCCAAAAAAGTTCTTCCATTGAATTGATATTTGTGTGTAAAATTACAAAAATTATCTTGAAAAATAGTTTGAAGTGTAAATTTTATCTAATTTTAATTGTTCAATCAGACTATCAACACCGTCAAACTTCATTTCGTTGCGGATTTTAGCATAAAATTCTAATTTTATTTCCTGATTGTAAATGTAATCGCTAAAATTTATGATATGAACTTCAATTGTTAATTCATTCGACTCATTTATGCTGGGACGATAACCTATATTGCACATTGCGGGGTACATTTTGCCCAGAACTTCAGCTTTGACAGCATAAACTCCAATATTGGGCAACAATTTTTCATCATTAACTAGCAAGTTTGCTGTTGGAAAACCAATTTTTCTACCAATTTGTTTCCCTGAAATAACTTTTCCTCTTAAAAAATATTCATACCCAAGTAGTTTATTTGCAGTTTCAATGTCTCCTTTTTCAAGCGATTTTCTTATGTTTGTAGAGCTTACTCTAATTCCATCAACGTACACAGATGGAATTTGAATTATTTCAAAATCCAGTTTTTGTCCAAGTTTCGATAAATTTTCGAAATCTCCCGAACGATCTTTTCCTAGTCTGTGGTCGTCTCCAATTATTATTGTTTTTAGATTTAATTTTTTTATCAAAATATTAGAAATAAAATCTTCGGCAGTTTGATTGGCAAATTCTAAGTCGAATTTTTGCAAATAAACGTAATCAATGCCTTTTGACTCAATTAGACTTATTTTTTCTTTTTTAAGATTTAGAATTTTTGTCTTTTGTTTTGCAAAATAGTTTTTAGGAGGTTCTTCAAAAGTAAAAATAATTGAGTTATAATTCTTATTGTTTGAAATTTCAATGACTTTTTCAATGATTTGATTATGAGCAATATGTAATCCGTCAAAAGAGCCTATGCTGATTACAGAATTTTTTTTGTCTGAATAATAATTATTAGAATGGTTGTCGATAACTTGCATAAAATATTTATAATCTGAGTGTTTAAAAGGTTGCAAATATAAATATTTCTAAAAAAACTTTTTATTGATGTGGAAATTAAATATTTTTGCACAACCTAAGCCACTAAAACTAAAATTATGAGAACTTTTTCAAAATTTTTTCTATTTTTTGCAATATTTTCTATTGTTTTAACATTGAGTTCATGCAAAAATGGCAACGAAAACAATGTAAATAATGATGTTGTAATTGATACGGACAGTTTGAATATACAGGAAAAAATAAATCAAGCAAAAGAAATTTTTTATTCTTTGCCTGCTCCACACGAAGTTGCAATGTTTTTGATTCAAAATGATGACACATATTTTGACCAAGAATTATTGAACACTGTTGATCATTCAATGACCTATACTACCGAAGCTTCACAAGCCTACAATTTAGGTGTTTATTCTGCAGATTTGAGCTATGCCAGTTTGTTTGACCAAAATCAAATTGTAATAAATTATATGGCTACTTCTAAAAAATTAGCCGAAGAATTAGGAATTTTAGAAGCCTTTGATCAGGAAACAATTAAAGCTCTTGAAGAAAATGTAAATAATCGCGACGAAGTAATGCGTATTATTTCAGAGTCTTTTATGGATTCTGATGCATATCTTCAAGAAAATCAAAGACACGAAATAGGTGCTATGATATTGATTGGAGGTTGGGTTGAAGGTGTTTATATTGCCGTAAAATTATCAGATGGTGATCCAAATTCTAATATTCCACTTGCTAGTAGTATTTTAGAGCAACAACTTTCATTGGAACTAATGGTTCAGTTTCTTAATGATTTTAATAGCGGAAATTCTCAATTGGCAACCATGAAAACTGATTTGACAGAATTATACGATGTGTACAACAGCTTAGAAACAAATGTTACTAACGACGGTTATCTTACTGTAAGCAAAGCAGAGTTTTTAAAAGTATGCGAGAAAATTGAAGCCTTAAGAAGTAAAATCGTTAAGTTGTCTTAATTGTGCAACTATTTACTGCTTTTTTACGTTAATAGTTTACACACGTTTTTAATCAAACCGCACAAAAATTAAAAATTATGAGAGTATTTGTAGCTTTTTTAATGATAATATCATTTGCACTCACTTTGAGCGCCCAAGAAAATGCAAGTTGTAGGGATTTTACACAAGGAAGTGTGGAAATTCTAACAGAGAGCGATTTTTTACCTGATGGAAGATTTAACTCTGTTAGACTTAGTCAAGGTGATAAAATTGAAATCTACAAACCTTTTTATCGTGGTAGAAGCTATATGCTGATTATTTCTTCTGAATTAACTTTGCCGGGGATTGTTGTTGAAGTTAAAGATATTAGCAGACGAGTAATTCTTAGTAGTATGGAAATTAGTAGCTTGCACGAATTAGTTTATTCTCCTGAAAAGAATGAAAATTTAATTATTGCAGTTGAAGTTGTAAAATCAGAAGAATTTGAATCAACAGAGCAAGGTTGTGTTTCTGTTGTTATTGGGTTTCAATAAAAAAAATGCCTGCTTTGACGCAGACATTAAATATTATATTTTTAGCATAAAGCATTTTTTGTTTTATGCTATTTTTTTGTCTTTCCAATAATGTTTTTTTAGAAAATCAAAAGCGTTTTTAAACATTATTTTTTCAGCTATTTCGGTTGTAGTTAGTTTGTTATTGTAGTTTTTAAAACCTTCGCATGTTGCCAAAGCCTGTGCCAAAAAATATTCCAAATCTTCAAATTCATTTGCAGTAATAAATCCGTCAACTGGGTTTATAAATCCATCAAAATCTGAACCTATAGCAAATATATTCCACACATTTGATTTGTCCGTTATAGTATCATCTAACATTATAGCTTCTACCATTGCTGAAATATTTCGAACTATTTGTGTGGCCCAAAAAAGCCTCAATTCATAAGTAGGTTTGTGGTTAAACATGCTATCAGCAGTGTCAATTATTTTTTTGCTGCTTAATATTCTTTCGTCCAGATTTAGTCCTATTATTCCACCTGTTTTGTAGATAGTTGTAACATCAATATCGTTAATGTTCAAATCGGCTTCGTTAAACACTTCGGCGTCTGTAAATACTTTTGAGTCAAGTGCGTCAACTTCCCGTTTTCTCGAAACTCCGTCTTGATTATTGTAAGCGCAATGACTGTTAATCAAAGGAATAGAGTCTTCAGGGTGATTATTGTTGTAATTTAGAATAAAGCTGTAAAATTCTTTTCGGGATTTACTGTTCAGGTGTTTTGTGTCTATTAAAATTCGTTTTCCGTTTCCGTTGAATTCATCAATAGCTAAAAGACTTTTTATTACTTTCCAACCTTTTGCTGTGATATTAGATTCAATACCTTCTGCTTGAGTAAGAAGTATTTTCCCAAGAAATTCCTGAAAATCATTTTTGCCGAAAATACTTCTGGCATGTCCTGTCATTCCATTAAAAAAATGATGAGAAAGTGTTAAAAAAAATGGTGGAACCGGCCAATTTTTTATTTTTTGAATATTCGAAAGAGTGTTTTCAAGGTTGAAATTAGCGATGTGATTTGCATTTCCATCAATTAAATTATTTGCTCCTTCGATTGTGGGAATAATAACAATTGTGTTGTCCTCATTCATGTAATTTTCAAGTTCAGAAGCGTTTGCAGGTAATTTTGCCCAAACTGATTCATGGTTGCCCTCAATATCTATCGTTCTGGGGAGTTTTGTTTCTTCTATCAGAAAATTGTATTCTTTTTGAAGCTCTGAAAAATAATTATATTGGTCAGATTGTACCTGATTTATTCTTTTTATAGGAAAATCGGTTGCATAATGTGCTATTAAATCAACAATAATACCTGTTTCGTGAGATGCAAACCAACCTTGTTCAACAGGATAAAGAGAAACAAAAGCTATTTTTACTTTGCCTTGTGCCAAAGTTTTAAAATCGGATTGTGTATATCTAACAAGATCATTATCACGCTGTCTTTTTTTTGGTTTATCTTGAAACCAAATACTTCCACGCTCATCGTCTTCATCAGAAGATTTGTATGTGATTGGTTTTAAAGTAGAATGGATATGTAAGTCTGCGTATTTTTTCATTATTTCAAGAATGTTTTTTTTTAGTTCTGTTCTGTAATATAGTTCCCAAATTTGTCAATTTTCACCATTTTCCCATTAGAAACAACAATTGCTTCTCCGTTTGTGAAAGCAAAAGCCCGGTCGTAAGAAGGTTTTATTACAATTCTACCTGTAATGTCAATATATCCCCATTTGTTATCTTTGCAAATTACAGCTCTTTCATCTGAAAACATAAAAATACGATCGAACCAATCAGTAATCATTTTTCCGTTTAAATCAATAAATGCGTTTTTGCCGTTAAGTTCAACTTTTGCAATATTATTTTCGAAATTCCATACATTGTCATAATCGGCTCTAACTGCTATTTCTCCATTTTTACCAACAAAGCCCCATTTTTCGCCAATTTTAATTTTTGCTCTACCTCCCGAAAAATCTCCGGCGTCGTCAAACCATAAGTTAAATTGGTCTCCGAATTTAGAAATAAATGAATATTTTTCTCCTGTTTTTACTCGTGCATAATTTTCGTAAAAATTGCTAATATTATCGTACCATTTGCTGATTTCTTTTCCGGAAGTGTCAATTACAGCTTGTTTTCCATCGTTTTCAACTATTGATATACCATTTTCAAAATCACTGACTTGAGAATACATTTTTGTAAAAAACTCTCCCTTTCGATTTATAAATCCATATTTACCGGTGTTTCTATCTCCAATTCTAACTTTTGCTTTTCCGTCAATAAAATCATCTGCTGAGTTAAATTTGTAAGGGATTGCTAGGTTTCCGTTTTTATCCAAAAATCCATATTTACCGTTTTTAAAATCTGCGTGATAATCATCTGGGAATTCTTTCCATTTTCCAACAAGTTTACCTTTTAAATCAATAAAATTGTATTTATCTCCATCGATAACCATTGCTTTTCCGTTGCTGAATGAAAATGCATCGTTATAGTCTAATTTTAATACGATATCTCCATTATAGTCTATAAAAGAACATTCCCATGCTGTAATTTTAACAGGGTCGCCGGTGTGTCCATAACCTAAATCAAGTCTTAGTGTGTTTTCATCAGGATTTTCTGTTAATGGTTTAAGTTTTCCGTCTTTGCCAATAAACATTTCGTGAGGATTGTTTTTTACTAATGCTAAACCATCATAAAAATTTTCCGCATAATCAAACTGAGCTGCAATAACTCTTTTGCCATTGATGGTTTGAAAGCCGTATTTTCTACCCATTTTTACAGCAATCAGACCTCTCGGTGGTTCTTTATAAAAATATGTTTTGCTTTCTAGCCAACCCATAACAATTTCACCGGAAGTGTTAATATAAGCTGCTTTGCCGTCTTTTTCAACTTGCGCTATTCCTCCGTCAAAAGGAGTTGCTTTTTCGTATTCGATATTTGAAATTATTACACCTTTTTTGCTGATAAAACCATATTTCCCATTTTTCTTTATTAGAGCAATTCCATCATAAAATTCACCTAAGTATTCGTAAAATTCACTGATAAAAAAGTCTTCAACGTTAAAAAAACCGAAAAGTCCATTGTCTTCTATTCTGGTAATTCCATCTTTAATGTTACTTATATTGTCAAACCAACCAATAGCCATTGCTCCAATTTTGTTAATGTATGCGAATTTCCCTTCTTTTTCTACTCTAACATAGCCATTGTAAAAAGTTTCTATTCTGTCAAACCATTGCGTAACAAGAAATCCTTCGTTGTTAACAATAGCATATTGTTCGTATTTTTTAACTTTGTATAATCCATAATCTAAAGGTTCTACTTTTTCGTACCATTTTCCCACAAAACGACCTTGTCTGTTTATAAAACCTGTGTTTCCAAGCTTTTTTACAACTGCGAGTTCTCCTTCAAATGGAGAAATATTTTCGTACCAGTCTGAAATTCTTTCTCCGTTTTTTCCTATAATAGCCCAGTATGTGCCATTTCCAATAAGAGCATATCCGTCTTTAAAGTCTTTTGCATCAGTATATTGGTAGTCTATTACAAGCCTTCCGTTTTTATCAATAAAACCGTATTTGTCATTACTTTTCATCGCATGATAATTATCTTCCTCAATTATCCAACTCCCAAGTAATAATCCATTTTTTGCTATGTAATTATATCTGTCTCCATCGAATATTTTTGCTTTGCCATTTTCAAAAGATTGGGCATCTTGGTAAGGTATTTTGATAAAAGTTTCACCACTTGAAGAAATATATTCACAGTCCCATTCTTTGACAATAACAGGCAAGCCTGAATGTAGTTCGCCCATATCGTGACGAAATTTTGGAGTGCCATCGTATGCCTCAATTGGATACAACATACCGGTTGTGTCAATTATTCTGTATTTTGGATTTGATTTTACTAATGCCAAACCGCCTGAGAATTCTTCTGCATAGTCGTATTTGCATTCTATAAGTGTATCTCCGTTTTTATCAGCAAAGCCGTATTTGCCTTCTGGGTTGCGAACAACAAATAATCCCTGCGAATAAGCAAGAATTGGGCTGATTAAAATTAAAAGTATTAATGTTTTTTTTAACATAGTTGTTGTTTTTTTTTCTTTTTTTGTGAAATGAAATTTGCCAAATAAGAATGTTTTAAAGTTGAATTTAATATATATAACTTATTTTTGGTAAATATTTTGAGATTTCAAATTTATAAAAACTTCTAAATTCTAAACAATGAATTTTACAAAATTTCTGCCAATTTTTCTAGTTTTTTTTATGTTGTTGATAAGTTGCAATAATAATGATGGTTGTAACAAGTCAAATGATGTAAATGATAGTTTAAATAATGTCAATAATAACACTAATGTGGAAAAACATTTGGATATTAGTGTTTCATACGTTGTAAACCATTCGGAAACGTCTGTTTGCGGAGATATTGTTGGGGTTGATTTTGAGGTTATTGACACAGCTAAAGTAGATAGTTTGCAATTTTGGATAAACAAAGAAAAAATATTTAGTAGTAATGAAAAAAAGTTTGACTATCAATATGAAACGACAAATGAAAAGGTTGGAGCTAAGGTTTTAAAAGTTGTTGTTTTTGCTGATGGTAAAAATAAAGAATTTACAGAAAAATTTGTTTTATTGTCTGATATTATTCCGGTTAAAAAAACTTATAAAATTATAAAAGAATTTCCACATGATGAAAATGCTTATACGCAAGGTTTAGTTTATGATAACGGAATTTTATACGAAGCAACAGGTTTGGAAACGAAATCTACTTTGAGAAAAGTTGATTTGAAAACAGGAGAAGTTTTGTCGGGAATTACAAATCAAAATAATGTTTTTGGAGAAGGAATTACTGTTTTAAATGATAAAATTATACAAATAACCTGGCAAGATCATGTTGGAATTGTTTACGAAAAAGAAAGTCTTCAGGTTTTGTCTGAATTTAATTACAACACAGAAGGGTGGGGGCTTACAACTGATGGAGAAAATCTTTATATGTCTGATGGTACTAATATTATTTATGTTTTAGAACCAAATACTTATTCTGTTGTTGAAATGATTCCTGTTTTGGATAATAAAGAAAGAATTATGTATTTGAACGAACTTGAATTTATTGAAGGCTATATTTATGCAAATCTTTACACAAAGGATTTTATTGTGAAAATTGATCCGAAAAATGGAAAAGTTTTGGAAAAAATTGATTTAACAGGAATTTTGCCTAATGCTCTCTATAAACAAAATACCGATGTATTGAACGGAATTGCTTACGATAAAGAGAATAACAGAATTTTTGTAACAGGAAAGAATTGGCCTAAGTTGTATCAAGTGGAGTTTAAGTAGAATGATTTAATAGTAGAATTATTAAATAACAGAATTAAGGTTGTCGACAATATTTATTTAACAGATTTTATAAACAGAAGAGATGAAAAAAAAATATATTATTTCTTTTTTTTTGATTTTAACATTGTTTGGTTTTAAATCAAATATAAAGAACAATTTTTTCAATGATAAATTGACCGATAAAATTTTGTACACACTGCATAATTATGAAGATTTAATGATGAATTGCGATAAAAATCCTGAATTAATGCATTCATGGATTACAGACGCAGGAATAAGAAGCAAATATTATTGTATCAAATCGGTTTTGGATTTCAAACTACTCGAAAAACTAACAGGAGCTCCTGTTTTTGTTAAAGGACCACATTCAGATACATTAAATTATTTTTCGTTGAAACAATTTGGGTATTACAATCCCAATTTTTTGAACGTAATTTCAACAACTATTGACAACTTATCTGAAAATGAAATTTTTATGAGTTTAGGAAAAAAAATATATGAAGATCATTTTATTGAAATGGCTAGAAATTTTTATATGTCATATATGTACGTAAATTCAGATAAAAAACTAAAGAAATTGATAGTCAAAAATTACAAAAAGAAAATGAAAACAGCAAAACCGGGTGATTACGAAAATGACCCATCGTTTTATCTCATTGGTCAGTTTGAAGGATATGCAATTAGTCATGAAGAAGAATTTGATTTTTATGAAAGTCTAACAGCTTCCGGATTTTGGATTCGACGTTCAATCGATAGAACCGAAACACAATTTTTTGAGATTCTTTCAAAAACAATGAACCTGTTTGATAAAGAATTTTTGAATGAAAATTAATTTGAAATTTTATTAAAGTATAAATGAACCAACAAATTATATTCAAGGAATTAGGCACAATGGCTTATGCGGAAGCTTATGAATACCAACTGAAGCTTTTTAATGAAACAATTGAGAAGAAAAAAAAAGGTGAACCTACCGAAAATCGTCTTCTTTTTGTTGAGCATCCTCATGTTTACACTCTTGGGAAAAGTGGAGACTATGCTAATTTGATGATTCCTGAGTCTTTTTTGCAGAAAATTAATGCTACTTTTTTCAAAACGGATAGGGGCGGAGATATTACTTATCATGGTTACGGACAGATTGTTATTTACCCGATTTTTGATCTGGATAATTTTGGGATTCTGATAAAAAAATATATTCAAGCAATTGAGGAAGCGATTATTCGAACTTTAAAAGAATTTGGGCTTGAAGGCAAACGAATAAATGGGGCAGCAGGTATTTGGTTGACAGACAGACCACGGTTTGAGAAAATTTGCGCTCTTGGTGTGCGTGTCAGCAGAGCAGTAACAATGCACGGTTTAGCATTTAATGTAAATACAAATCTGGATTATTTTAATCATATTAATCCTTGTGGATTCACAGACAAAGGTGTTACATCATTGCAAAAGGAATTGGGAAAAGAAATAAATGTTGATGAAGTAAAGGAATTGCTAAAAAAATATTATTCGGAAGTGTTTGAGGAGTTGAAGTGATTGTTGTTTGAATTTATAATTTTATAAATTCCAAAAGTTCCCAAATATTAAAGTCTTTGTCCAAAACACCAGTATATCCAGCCGGCATATATACCTGTTCGGACATTATGTTTGTATTGTGTAATTTAATTTGGTAAATAGCGGAGGTGTCGAATGTTGTTGCTATTTTCTCCAATTCATGACCAACACTAATATAAACCGTAAAATTTTTATTTATTGGTACTTCTTTAGGAAAATCGGTAATTGCGGTTACGCTAAAAACATGTCCCCAACCAATTCCCATGGAGTTTGTTATTTTTACATCTAAAGTAATGGTATCTTTATTCATTGCATTTTTTTGTGCTTCGGAATTGTTATGATGTTCGTGTCCGTCAAGATGAATAGCTTCGGTTAGTAAAATGCTAAATAATAAAGCTATTATTCCAATTATGATAATGTTTTTTTGCTTGATCATTTGATATATATAAAAAACTACCCGAAATTTCAGGTAGTTATAATTTATACCGATACGCTTTTAGTAATTGGATTACTTCGCAAACTCGTAATACAAAACTAAAAGTCTATCGGCATATACAATTACAAATTTTAGAAGAGGTTTAGTATAATTGATTGGTCAAATTTACTTAAAGTTGTCTTCAATTTTTTTAATTCGTTCTTCAATTTTTTGAAGATCTTCGTTTTTAGCAAATTTAGTGTTTTCAAGGGTTTTACCAATGAAATTTTCAAGCTTTTCGTCAAATTTTTTGGTCATTTCATTTGCTTTTTCAGCATACTCGTCAAGAAATTCTTTGCCTTCTGCTTTTGAAATTTGCCCTTGTTCAATAAGTTTTTGTACTAGTTTTGTAAGTCGTTCTCCTGTTTGTGCTGCGAAACCTACGCTATAATAAAGAAATTGTTCAATTAGTTTCATTATTAAAAAATTTGAAAATTAGAAAATGTGAAAATTATGCTTACGTAATTTCAGTTCAAAGTTATTTGTAAATTTGTTTAAATCTTGATTAATTAACTTTATAAAATTACTGTGGTTTTTCCATTTTTGATTCTATTTCTTCAAGTCTTTTGTTTAAATCATCAACTTCTTTTTTCTTGGCAAATTTTAAAGTTTCTGCTGTTTTTTTGATGAACGATTTCATGTCTTTTTCAAGCTGGTCTTTCTTTTTGTCGAAGTCTTTTACAAATTCATCAATAATTTTTTTGCCTTCGTCCGCAGTGATTTTATTTTTTTCAACTAATTCATTGATTTTTTTTTCGATTTTTTCTTTAGTTGTTACAGTTAATCCTATTCCGGTATAAAATAATTTTTGAAACAAGCTGTCTTTTTCTTGTTCTTCATTTTTTTCTTTGTTTTCCATAATTTTTTATTTTTTGTTAGTTTTCCAAATATAGCTTTTTTTTATTTAATGTGTGTTTTTTTTTGATAGAATGTTTCCAGTTTCTAGTTACCAGTTACCAGTTACCAGTTACCAGTTTCCGTTTCCAGTTTCCAGTTACCAGTTACCAGTTACCAGTTTCCAGTTTCCAGTTTCCGTTTCCTGTTACCAGTTACCAGTTTCCAGTTTCCAGTTTCCAGTTACCAGTTACCAGTTACCAGTTACCAGTTACCAGTTTCCAGTTTCCGTTTCCAGTTACCTGTTTCCAGTTACCAGTTACCAGTTTTTGGTTTCAGTCTTTAGTCCTAAGTCTTCAACAAACTTCTGACTTCCGACTTCCGACTTCATTCTATCATTCTATCATTCTATCATACTATTATTCAATCAATCTATTATTCCAGCATTCTATCATTCTGTTATTCTATCATTCTTTATTCTAAGCTCTTCTTACCCTTTATATTCTTCGTCTTGTATAATCATTGCCAGCACCCAAGAGAAATCTCCGCTGGTGATTTTAGCTCCACAATATTCGCATTGTCCGCCTTGGTTAATTTTATCAGCCGGAGCGCCACAATTTGGACAAGTTTTCATGTCGTAATCATCGTTTTCAACTCCTTTTCTTCTGATAAAAGTCCAGTATTCAGAGAAAATTCTTGGGGTTTTTGCATTTCCGGCAAGTACTTTCCCGTTTTTATCAACAACATAATCTTTTGCCGAAGCGTAAATTCTTACAGTTATAGCTTCGTAGAAATTATCGGTTTCAATTTTTGCAAGATGAATTTTGATTATTTTAGTATCGTCAAGTCTGTTTTGAAAAGCGTTTCTTTTGTACTCATCTATCCAGAAATTGTACGATTCCCATAATCGGTCGGTTAATAGGTGTCTAGTTTCATTCCATTTCAAATTTGTCCAGTAATTGTATATTTCCATGAAATATTTTGTTGATATTTTATGATAAAATATTGACCAATATTCTTCCCATGTTGTACCGTGTGCAGAAGCAAAATGTTGTTTCTCGGCATTTAAAGTAGGGCTGAAAATTGTAGGATAATTTGTTCCAACTTCAGGTGCATAAGATAATAGTGAATTTGTTTTAACAGTATCCGAATAAACAATGGCTCTGTTTTTAAGCATCCACTGCATAGAACCGGGGACAATTAAGGTTCCGCAGTGACCACATTGACCAGCGTCATTAAAATCAGCCGGAGCACCACACGATGGACATGAAAGTTTGTGCATTTTTTCAGGTGGTACTGATACGACACCTGCTGCACGTTCAAACATCCATCTTTCTGAAATAATATATCTTGTGCTTTTACCATCGGTTGTGGCAGTATAATTTGAGTTAATTTCAACTAAAATCTGAGTTCCGTTTGCAGTTTGATTAATTTGTGAAATATTTATGCTCCCAATTACAATCTCATTGATGATCGTTTTTGAAGTTTTCGATGCAAAACTTGCAATAATTGATTTGTCTATAAAAGGATTAATTGTGGTCAGCTTTTGCGGGCTGTATTTATATGCGTGAAATTTAACGTACAGAGATGATACAAAGTCCAGAAAAAGCACACGTGAAAAATTGGGATCAATATTCAATAAATTGTGTATTTTTTGTTGAATTGTCTGTACATTTTGAGAAACAGCTGCATAAGTTGGTTTTGATACAACTTGATTACTTGAATTTGCGTGTTTTTTCTTATAAATACTATATCCAATTAGAATAATAATGACTAATGGTATAGAAATATACGGAGGTAAAAGACTGAAGATAAGGTAAATAAGAATACCAATTCCGTCTCCGCCACCTCCACCACCGCCTCCGCTTCCACCACCGGAGTATGAATTTCCTCCTCCGGGACGGGCCATAGCAGGGTCTGCTAATACAAATATGAAAATTACAAACAGAATTAAAGTTAACAAAAAGACTAATTTCCTGGATTTTATATTCATTTTTATTTTGTTTTTTATTGATAAATATGTTGAGCTTTTTATTGGCGATAGACTTTTTTGAATTAAATATTAAAACAATTAACTATTCACTATTAAATATTTACTTCCAAATTATCAGGTAATTCATTAATGTCGTTTTCTACCGGAGGAATATATTTATTGAAAATGTCTTTTGTATTACTTAGTGTTTTCAAAATGTTTTCTGCAACTAATAGGTCGTTAAAACAAGCATTAAATTGAGATTGTATTTCGTCCCATTCTTCTTGTGGAACAGCCATTTGGGCACCTCTATCTGCTATAATAAAAACTTTCTTTTCAAGATATGAAACAAAAAATAATACTCCTATTCTTTCTTCGGTAAATCTGATTCCTCCTTTTTGAAAAATAGCACGAGCCATTATTTCTACACTTTTGTTTATTCTTTTTTTGGGGATAAATATTCTTAAAATAGAAGGAATACTCATTGTTACGAAAAAGGCAAAAAAGAATAAAGCTATTGTGATTACATAAATTAAATAAGGGTTAATATCAAAAGGTAACAGTATCATTATTGTGTAAGCAATACCAGTCAATATTGAGGCTATCATTAACCCAATATCTTTGTAATGATCGCTTTGTTGTCTGACAATTGCAACAATTTCTACAAGTGAATTGTTTTCAATATCAGAGATGTTTTGATAGAGCTTAATTTTAAAATCTTCATTAAATTGCTTCATGTGGCTGAAATTTAGTTGATTCAAGTATAATAAAATTGTTTATTCAGAAATTTTATATTTTCCGAAAATTACAAAAAAAAAATATTTTTAAAAAATCTTTTCCATAAAATTTAATTTCAGATGCTTCTGAGTATTTTTCAAATCTTATAATAACGAGGAAAAAACTAATTTAGAACTCCTCAGATTTTAGGACTTTAAATGGTTGAATTTTTATATAAGTTTTAAATCGATTAAAAAGTTCTTTATTTTTAGGGTTAATTTTGTTTTGTTTTTTAAAAACATTAAATTTGAATTTTAAAATTTATTTCTTTATGCTTACGTTAGTATACATATAGAAACTCTTTCTGGAAATTTTTAATTCGTAATAAATTTTATAATATGAAAAAAATTCAAATTGTTTTGGCTTTTTCGTTGTTTGTCTTGATTTTGTCTTTTCCTTCGGTTGCGCAACGAAATTTTAAAACTCCCTTTGAAATAAAAGCTGGTAGTTATTTGTTTAATTCAACAAGTGTTTTCTTTTTCGATGACGGCATAGATTGTTATTTGTCAGGTATTTGCAATGATATAGATACTGTTTTTGAGAACTCCTCAGTAAATTTTAAGATATCTAATGATACAATTGTGAAAGTACAAGCTTATTTATATACTGACAATTATGAGTATATGTATGTAAAATTGAATAAATCAGAAGGTTGGTTGCGAGCTGACGTACCTCTGGACAAGGAAGAAGAGGTGTTTTTGAAAAGATATTTGTTGAGTGCAAATTTTGAATCATTAAGTTGTTACGTTGAAGTTATTCCATTTAAAGATACTGAGAAAGTTTTTGTTTCTACAACTGACGATTGGTATATTGCAAATATAAAAAGGAAAAGGGCGGAATTTATTGGTACAAAAGGAGGACGATTAGAAGCTTGTCAGATGGTTTTTCCAAAAAATTGTGTGAAATGTTATATAGATTTAGGTTGGGGGGAAGAAAGATGGTATGATGAAAATGGTAAAGAGAGAAAGATGAAATAAAAAAAGCCGGTTTATCCGGCTTTTTTTGACACTAATATTTTGTCATAATTATTTTATTCAATAGGTAAAGCGTATTTCCTGACATCCTCTGCCTGAACAGTATCTTCACACAGAATCATAAGTCTTTCGATAACATTTCTAAATTCACGAATATTCCCTGTCCATTTCAGAGATTTTAATTCATTTATTGCTTCCGGGGTGTAATTTTTTACAGCCATGTTGTACTCATTTGCAATCATCTTTGTGAAATGTTCTATTAGCAATGGAATATCTTCCTTTCGCTCCCGAAGAGTTGGCATTTTGACTATTATTACACTCAAACGGTGATACAAATCTTCGCGGAAATTTCCGTTTTTTATTTCTTCTTTAAGATTTTTATTTGTTGCAGCAATAACTCTAACATCTACTTTTACAAGTTTGTTGCTTCCAACCGGAAGAATTTTACTTTCTTCTAAAACGCGAAGAACTTTTGCCTGTGCAGCAAGGCTCATGTCTCCAATTTCGTCCAAAAATATCGTTCCGGTATTTGCTTGCTCAAATTTCCCTTCTCTTTTTTTATGAGCAGATGTAAATGCTCCTTTTTCGTGCCCAAACAGTTCACTTTCAATTAATTCAGATGGAATAGCAGCACAATTAACTTCCACAAATGGGTTTTCAGTACGTGGGCTTTTTTCATGCATCCATCTGGCTACTAGTTCTTTACCGGTTCCGTTTTCTCCGGTTATTAAAACTCTTGCTTCAGTTGGTGCAACTCGGTCAATAATATCTTTTATTTTATGAATTTCGATACTTTCTCCAACAATTTCATACGTTTTTTTGATTTTTCTTCGTAAAGTTTTAGTTTCTTTAACTAATTCTTTCTTTTCTCCGGCATTTCTGACAGAAACAAGTAATCTGTTCATGTCGAGAGGCTTTTCTATAAAATCGTATGCGCCTTTTTTGAGTGCTTCTACTGCAGTTTCAACAGAACCATGACCTGTAATCATTACAACAGGAATATCAGGATTAAACTCCATGATTTTTTCCAAAACTTCAATGCCATCCATCTGTGGCATCTTGATGTCGCATAGTACAAGATCAAATTTTTCGTTGCGTATTTTTTCTAGTCCTTCAAAACCAGACTTGGCTTCTTCTACTTCGTATTTTTCGTATTCCAAAATTTCTTTAAGTGCTTTGCGGATAGCTTGTTCGTCATCGATGATAAGAATTTTTGTCATTTTTATATGTTTTGTTGTAAAAGATTCTTTACAAAGATAGGATTTTTATTTTTCAAAAAAAAGAAATATTTTTAGACTTTCTTTATTGGTGCAACGATTGTCTTAAATCTGCATCAACATTGAAAATGTTATGTTTTTAACAAAATTTAAAACTTAATTTTTCGTTTTATTAAAATCTGTTGAACTTAATACCTAAAAAAAATCTAATGCAATTATTTAAAAAAATAATTTTGGCTTGTAGTCTAACATTGTTCGCTTTTGTGCAAATAATGAATTCACAGGAAATTTTCTCTCGAATAAGTTTTGATAAAACTTATGTTGAAAGTATTGCAAAACTTGGGATCCCTATTGATGACGCGTTTATTCAAAAAAATACAGTCATTATGGAATTGTCAAGTTCAGATTTGACTAAAATATCTGACAAAAATATTGATTTTAAGATTATTATTCATGATGTTTCAAAATACTATGCAGATAGGAATAAAAAAGCAGTTGTGATTCAAAGAACCAATAAAACTCCCGATAATTTTAATTTAGGTTCAATGGGAGGAAACCTTACTTATGCAGAAGTTCTGGCAGAACTAACCCAAATGCAGAGTTTGTATCCAAATCTTATTTCTGTTAAACAATCGATAAGCGATAATTATACAACTCATAATGACAGTATTATATATTGGGTGCGTATTTCAGACAATCCTATGATTGACGAAGAAGAACCTGAAATATTATATACCGCCTTGCATCATGCAAGAGAACCTCTTTTAATGATGCACCTTATTTATTATATGTGGTATTTGCTCGAAAATTATGATTCGGACCCGAAAGTTCAATACATGGTTGATAATTTTGAGCAATATTTTGTACCTGTGGTAAATATTGATGGATATATGTATAATCAACAAACCGATCCAAATGGTGGTGGGATGTTTCGTAAAAACCGCTTAGATAATGGCGATGGAACTTTTGGTGTTGACATCAATAGAAATTATCCATATCAATGGGGATATGATGATGACGGTTCTTCTCCATACACTTATGATGAGACTTATAGAGGTGCTTCTGCCGGTTCTGAACCTGAAATTCAGGCTATGATGGAATTTGTTGAAAGTCATGAATTTATTATTGCCAATAATCATCACACATACAGCAATTTAATGCTTTATCCTTATGGTTATGATGAAAATGCTGTGAATCCTGATTTGGAAATTTTTAGGGCTTATGCTCAAATAATGACTCGTGAAAATAATTTTTCTTGTGGTAGAGCTTGGGAATTGCTTTATCCTGTTAATGGCGACGCAAATGATTGGATGTATAATCAAATGGGTGTTTATTCTTTTACAGCCGAAACAGGAGATTCTGATGATGGTTTTTGGCCTGATCAATCTAATATTATTCCTTTGTGCGAAGGAAATTTATATATGGATTTTATGCAAACTCTTCTTGTTGGTGCTTATGTTGAAGTTAATGATGCTAGTTCTCATTATTTTGATAGAGAAGGTTATCTGAAATTTAACGCACAATTTTTAGGTTTAGATACAACCGGAAGTTTTAAAATTTATTTGTCGGGCACTAATATTGTTCATTCTGATACTGTTTTTATTGATGATTACAGTTTTATGGAAACTATGTTAGATTCAATATCCTATGTTATTTCTGATAATGTTTTGTATGGTGAAGATTTTTCTTTTGAATTAAATGTTGATAATGGATATTACGTTGAGCAGCAAACTTTAAACAAAATAATTCAAAATGTTGAGATTTATTTTGATGACGACGGTGACGATTTGATTAATTGGACAACAACCGGTTGGGGAATAACGTCAAGTGAATATCATTCTGTTAGCAGTAGTATCACAGACTCTCCAAACGGTGATTATTCTTCAGGTCAAACAAACTCAATTACTTCTTCTGTAATCGATTTAACAGGAGTAGAAAGTGCAAGCGTTAGTTTTTGGGCAAAATGGTCAATTGAATCCGGTTGGGATTATGTTAGCTTTTTAGTTTCTACCAATGGAGGTGCCTCGTGGAACTATATTGAAACAGAAAACACTGTTTCAGGCAATGGTGGCGTTCAACCTTATGGACAGCCTGTTTTTGATGGAACTCAGTCTTCTTGGATAAATCAAACCGTTGATATTTCTGAATATACAGGAAACAATGTGCAATTCCGTTTTGTTCTTGGTTCTGATAGTAATCTAGAGTATGATGGTTTCTATTTTGACGATTTTCAGGTTTTGGTTGCGTTACCAATGTCTATGAAAAATATTGCTGATTACAATTTTCAGATTTATCCAAATCCTGCAAGCGAATATATAAATATTGTTGCAGATCATGAGCGATTTTCTGAAGTAAATATTATTGATATTACCGGGAAAATTTTAAAATCGGGCAAAATTAATTCTGATATTACACAAGTAACTCTCGAATATTTTGAACCAGGGGTTTATTTTGTTCAGTTAATAGGACAAAGTATTAAAATGCAGAAAATTCTTATTGTAGAATAGTTAATTAGTTATCGAGTTGACCAGTTATACCGAAATGCTTTAAAAAATCCGATTTCATTTTCTTAAAATCGGTTTTAAAGTCAATCGGCATAACAACTTGTAAAAAATA
>JAFGUD010000417.1 GCA_016938685.1 Bacteroidales bacterium
AGTAATGGGAAACCCTCCATACAGCGGAGAAAGTGCCAACAAAGGCGAATGGATTATGAGCCTGATGGAAGATTACAAAAAAGAACCTGGCGGAAAAGAAAAACTAAAAGAGAGAAATCCCAAAGCTATAAATGACGATTACGTTAAATTTTTGCGATATGGACAGCACTTTATTGAAAAAAACGGAAGCGGAATTTTAGCATTTATTAATCCTCACGGTTTTTTAGACAATCTTACTTATCGTGGTATGCGTTGGAACTTACTCAAAACCTATGATAAAATTTACACCATAGATTTACACGGTAACGCAAAGAAAAAAGAAACAGCACCTGACGGAAGTGCCGATGTAAATGTTTTTGATATTGAACAAGGAGTTTCAATAAATTTATTTATCAAAACAGGAAAGAAAAAACCGAATGAATTGGGTAAAGTGTTTCACTTTGATTTGTTTGGAAAACGAGAATTGAAATATGATTTTCTTTCTCAAAACAATTTAAAATCAGCAGAATACAAAGAAGTTAAAACTGTTGCTCCAAACTATTTTTTCGTTACGAAAGATTTTAAAGGCCAAAATAATTACGATAAAGGAATTTCAATTGATAAACTATTTCCAGTTTCTACAAGTGGTATAAAAACGCATAGTGATGGTACGTTGGTTAGTTTTGTAAAATATGAAAACTCAAATCAATACTATAATTATAGACCTTTTGACGTTAGATATATTGAATACGATTTGAAAAAAGTTCAAAGACATAGATATTCTGTAATGAAGCATATGTTGCAGGATAATTTATCAATTATGACTTGCCGTCAATTATCAACTTTTGATTTTCAGCACATTTTGGTTTCAAAATATTTAGTTGATATGTGTACAGTTTCACTCCAAACTAAAGAAACAACTTATGCCTTTCCACTATACCTCTATCCCGAAACCAACGGACAACAAACAATCGAGCAATCCGCAGAAAGAACGCCAAACCTAAACGCAGAAATTGTAAGGCAAATAGCCGAAAATTTAGGTTTATCATTTACCAACGAAAAGACCCCTCTAAATCTCCCCAAAGGGGAGACTTACTCCCTTCCTTTGGAGGGATCAGGGGAGGTTTTTGCCCCAATTGATATTTTGGATTACATCTATGCGGTTTTGCATTCGCCAACGTACCGCGAAAAATACAAGGAATTTTTAAAAATTGATTTTCCGAGAGTGCCATACCCAAAAGACAAAAACACCTTTTGGCTCCTGGTAAAACTGGGCGGAGAAATACGCCAAATTCATTTA
>JAFGUD010000418.1 GCA_016938685.1 Bacteroidales bacterium
ATATTATTTGGATATGGCATCAAAATCTGATGCAAATTATTTTGAAATAGAGAAAGCTTTTAACACATACTGGGAAGGAAGAGAGACTGAAGGTGTTAAAGGATATAAACCGGTCGCAAGATGGTTGTACTTGGCGCTACCTTTTGTTGGGTCTGATGGCAAAATGTACAGTAATAATGATTACTTAATGGCCGTAAATTATTTAGAATCAAAAAAAACAACAGATAATGCGCAATGGGTATCGGTAGGTCCATTCGATAAACCGAGTCCTATAAATCCAGATTTATGTCCAGAAAACACAAATGGTATGGGAAGAGTAAATTGTATTGAAATAGATCCTTTTACAGATGATCTATACGTTGGAGCAGCTTCGGGAGGTCTTTGGAAAAAAACTATTGACGGTTGGGAATGCCTAAGCAATGATTGGTATTCGCAGGGAGTATCTACCATATTATTTGACCCAACCCAAGAAGGTGTTATGTATGTCGGAACAGGAGATAGAGATGGTTTTTCTGCCGCTCCAATAGCAAGGGGGGGTGGGATTTATAAAGGGAATTTAGTTGATAGTTTTATTAGATATGAAGTTGATGACGAAACATCACCCATAATCAAAAAACTTGTTATTGATCCGAATAATAGTCAATACTTATTAGTGGCAACATCAACAGGTATATATCAAAGTGATGATGCTGGTGAAAGCTGGGAAAAACTGACCCTTCCAAGTTATTATTCTGATATATCGGATATAATGTATCACCCTTTAAATTCAAATATTGTTTATGCAACAGTTTATTCTGATGGATTTTTTTTACGATCAGTTGATGGAGGTGAAACATGGACACAAATTACTTCAATCCCTGTCGGTTATCGAAGTGTTATAGCCACTGATTCAGATAACCCAGATTGGGTTTTTGTAATAACAACAGATATTTCAGGTGCAGGCATAGGGAATTTTTATTACTCTATAAATGCAGGTTACAGCTTTACTCCTGTGTTCTCAGGAACACCACCGAATATCTTTCAAAATCATGATTTGAATGGAAACATTGGTCATGGTCAGGCATGGTATGACATGTGTTTAGTTCAGCACCCTATTACCAAATTGCTTTGGACAGGTGGTATTGATGTATTCACATCACTTGCTTTGTATGGAGGAACTTGGAAGCAAGTGACAAGTTGGTCTAGGTATCAAGACTACCCTGCTATTCATGCTGATATACATGATTTGAAATTTACTCACGATGGTAGTATTTTATATGCTGCTACTGATGGAGGTGTTTATAAAACGCTTGACGAAGGTCTGACTTGGACAGATATTTCTGACGGATTAGTAATTTCTCAATCCTATAATATATCACAAAGTAAAACAGATGTTGATAAAGTTCTAAGTGGTT
This sequence comes from Bacteroidales bacterium, assembly GCA_016938685.1. GTDB lineage: Bacteria > Bacteroidota > Bacteroidia > Bacteroidales > JAFGUD01 > JAFGUD01. The sequence continues at coordinate 1,395 of JAFGUD010000418.1, forward strand.
ATCAAGATGTTGGAATAAATATTTGGCAAAATGGAGTATGGAATAATTTAACTTATGGAGATCAAACACAATGTGTAATTGATGAATCTAATCCAAATAATTATTTAGGAGTGCTTAATACCGGAAAATTGTGTAGACTACTTGACGGAGGAAACATTGCGACTATATCCGCGGCTCCAGGTAATGCAGCAAGATGGATAACTCCTGTGTTGGCTGATAATGAAATTGAAGGAAAACTATGGTTTGCTTATGATGAAATTTATACAACTAATAACGCATTTGGGTATCCTCCAGTTTGGCAGAAAATGACAAATTTTTACGATAATAAAGCGATTATTCATTTAGAAAGATCTTTGACAGAAAATAACTTGATGTATATTTCAAAACCAAATTCAAATAACGAACAACTTTGGCTTTTAGGAAGATATGCAGATGGGCAATGGACAGATTTGACATCAAATTTACCAAATCCAAGTGTTGCGGCATTAAAAACAAAGACAGTAACATATAATAATGATCTCGTTTTTATGCTACAAAACAAGAGAGTATATAAATCCGAAGATAAAGGAAATACGTGGGAAGACTACATGCAAGGATTACCTTTGGGTATACCCCCTACTACTATTATTTCTGACACGGTAACAGGAAACTTATTTTTAGGAACAAATTATGGTGTGTTTTATAGAGAACCTTTTATGAACGAATGGCAAGAGTTCAACAATGGGCTACCTAAAGGAATAATTGTTACTGATTTTGAAATTTATTATGGTGAATGTGAAAACATATTAAAAATTGCCACATATGGTCGCGGTTTATGGCAAACTCCAATACCAATACAACAGGAACCTGTAGTTATTTCTGAGGATATGACAATTGATTCTTATACCATGAATATTTTTACAGATATTACAGTAGAAAGAGGAAAAACACTCACGATTATTAATTCAAATTTGAAATTTAATATAAACAATAGTATTACTGTTGAGCCAGGAGCTAAATTAGAACTTGAAAACACAACAATAACAAACACTCCTTATTGTGATAATGAATCATGGGAAGGTATTGTTGTCTTAGGTGAACAGAGCGAATTGACTTTTGGGTTTTTTACTGCTAATAATGCTATAATCAGCAATGCTCAAATTGCTGTAAAATCAGTAGGAGGTGGAGTAATTAACACCTTAAATTCCAACTATGTAAATAATAAGACTGACATACAAATAAATAATTATGAAAATCCAAATACAGATTGCGTAATTAAAAACAATACATTTAAGACATTGACAGGTTTTTCCAATACAGGAAATTATCATATTGAACTGGAACTTGCAGGAAATATAACACTAAGAGGCAACACATTTATTGAGGAAGAAGTGGTAGATCCAGCACTTAGAGGAAACGGAATTTATTCTTACAATACTGATTTAAGTATCGGTCCAATATTTTTTCCGCAAACTCCTAATACTTTTGAAAATTTTAAAACAGCGATTGAGGTTATTAATACCAATTTTTCATATTTGACACAAATTAAAAACAATGATTTTACAAATAACGCAGAAGCCATCTTTGTAAGCACATCCGCTCCGGTAATAACCAGAAACAATTTTAGCTATGGAACATCCGATGAAACCGTTACTTTTGGTATTTATATGGATAATTGCACCGGATTTCAGGTTGAAGAAAATATTTTTACAGGACTGGAGTCTGAAAACACTTTTGGCTTAATTGTAAAAAATTCCGGCACTGATAATAATAAGATTTATAACAATGAATTTTACAACATGTCAATAGCCTGTCAAGCATTGGGTAACAATGGACAAAGCGGTGTGAGAGGAGGGTTGCAGTTCATTTGTAATACATTTGAAAATACATTAAGAAACAGTATTGATGTCAGAGATAACAATCCGTTTATGAACATTGTTGTTGAAGATAACGGAGAAGAAGAATTACCCGCAGAAATTGGAATTAATCCAAATCAAGGAAGCAGATTGACTTCTGCCGGAAATAAATTCATTACACATGTAAACTATGATATTTTCAATACATTAGCTCACTTTAATTATTATTATAAAACTAGCGAAATCTATGGGTATCCACAGAATGTTGTAGGAGATGTTACTCTGTTCAATAGTGCAATAATAAATAATTGTCCATCAAGTTCTAGTGTAGATTTAAGTGTTTTACAAGATTTAAATGACAGCATCGTAGAAACTCAAAACTATTTAACCGAGTTAATTGATATTAATAACACAGAAACACTATTAGAAAGAATTAATACAACAAACCCCGAAGAAGCAAATCAGCTAAGAAAAGATTTATTAAGACTTTCTCCTAATTTATCTGATACAGTAATGGCAAGTACTGCTATTATTGAAGATGTATTCCCTGAGGTTATGGTTTCAGAGGTATTGAGTGCTAATCCTAGAAGTTCCAAATCATATTCAGTATTAAAATCACTGGAAAACAGACAAAATGAGTTACCTGAACCATTTATGAATGATATTTTGGAAGGTCGGAACACAATTTCTCATCATGAACATATTTCAGCAAAACTGACTGGTTTTGAAGCTGAAAAATATCAGGTTATTCAAAAATATATTCATGAAATCAGAACAGATACAATTCAGAATATTCCGGCAGACAGTGTTGTTAAGGTACTGGTATCAATCAATACCCTTTATAGCGATTATATGCAGATTTCTTATTATTTGTATCTAAAAGATTATGATAATGCAGAAAATGTTCTTTATCAAATTCCGATAAAATACGAATTGAACAACAGAGAACAAAAAGAATACGATGATTATTCGCAAATTGCAGCAATTGAGATTGATTTAGGCCGAAATGAAAAATCGTATTACGAAATGACATCTGTGCAAAAAAATATTCTTTATTCCTTGTCAGAAGATACACTTTCAAAATCGGGTGCAATAGCAAGAAACATTATTAGTAAAGTTGACAGTGTGTATTTTGGACATGGTGTTGTAATACCTGTTTTTGATTCAACAGGAAACAAACAAGCAGATTACAATCAACCAAAACTTGCTTTTGATGTCAGTCCTAATCCCGCAGATGAATATTTTATTGTTGATTATCAGTTACCTGTTAAAACATTCAGAAATGCAGAGTTTGTGATGTGCAATTCAAATAATCAAAAAGTTTACAAACAAAATATCACTCGTTATTGGTATCAACTAATTGTTGAAACAGAAAAGATTGAACCTGGCTTTTATATGTGTAAACTTATTCTTGCAGGAAAGGAATTAGACAAAAAAGGAATTATTATCAAACCTGACCAAATGTCTCCTTACGAAAAAGAAAATGCAGAAAAATTGTATTTCGATGCATTAAACGGAGAAAACAAACCAATGGTTGTTTATCCAAATCCGGTTGATGATTATCTATACGTTAATTTTTCTTTGTCTGTTGAACAAGAAAGTATTATTCAGGTAACCGACGTTTCAGGAAAAGTTGTTATTACAGAAAATATTAGTGAAAACACATCTGAATTGAAGTTTAATACTAGCAATTTGGCAAGCGGTGTTTACACTATCAACCTGATTATTGACGGAGAGGTTATTTCAACAGAAACTATTATCCGAAAATAAGAAAATAATTAAACTAAAATCCGATTGTGAGTTTTTTCACAATCGGGTTTCTTTTTTTTATCTTTGATAAAACCATTTTAAACAAAACATTGTCTTCAAATTATGAATGTACAGACAATGCATGCAATATCTCAGCTAAGAATACAAAACTATGCACAATCCACTATTCACAATGCACTCAACATAAAAAACTATTCACAATGCACTCAACACAATCCACTATCCACAATCCGCTATCCACAATGCACTATTAACTATCCTTCTGCTTCTTTCTACTTCTATTGCTTTCGCCCAGCAATTTACAGAGCAAACAGACATTGAACTTACAGGTGTTTACGAAGGAAGTTGCGACTGGGGAGACTTCAACAACGATGGACTTATGGATTTTATGATTACCGGTAATTTTGATGGATATTCGAGTTTTTCAGGCATATACAAAAATCTGGACAGCAACAAATTTAAGTTATTAAAAGATTCTATTGTTCCTGTATTCAGAAGTTCAGTAGAATGGGGTGATTACAATAATGATAATTATATGGATATAGTTCTTTCTGGGTCATTATTAGAATACCCTTCTTTAACACAATATACAAAAATATATTCAAATAATAAAGGTCTTGCTTTTTCAGAAATTACCATTAATATTGCTCAGGCAGACGAAGGAGCTATTTCCTGGGGGGATTACAATAATGATGGTAATCTGGATATTTTACAATCAGGTTTAAGTGAATGGGGAGATGTTTTTACTAATCTTTATAAAAATTATGGAAATGGATATATTGTAAATCAGGCAGCAATCTAAATAGAACATGTTTGGATGAGTGATGTTTCGTGGGGTGATTATAATAATGACGGTTATCTGGATTTTGTCATTATGGGTTTAAATGAAGATTTTGAAAGAATAGTTAAAGTATATAAAAACAATGGAAATGGGAATTTTGAAGTGCAAGACCAGTTTGTGTTTACCGGAGTTCAGGCAGGGAGCATTGATTGGGGTGATTTTAACAATGATGGTTTTTTAGATTTAATTTTCAATGGTCAATATTTTGTTGAATCTGCTACAACTTTAGAAACAACAATTTATACAAATAATGGAGGAAATAGTTTTTCTGAATTACTAAATCAAAACTTTAAAGAAACAACATGGGGCGAGGCTGATTGGGGAGACATAAATAACGATGGATACTTGGATTTTGTATTGACTGGATGGGTGCAAAGTAAAGGAGAAGTTAGTACCACTTTATACCTAAACAATACAAATGAAACTTTCAGTCAGATGGTAGATTCATTAACACATGTTGGTTATGGAAGCACTTCATGGGGTGATTATGATAATGATTTAGATTTAGATTTATTACTAACAGGACTGTATGCAAGTTCAGCAGAAACATCTGAAATTTATAAAAACAACGAAACAACTCCCAATTTCAGACCAAATGTAATAATCAACCTGCAAACAGAAATAATAGGAAATGATGTAACTTTCAGTTGGGATGAAGCCACAGATAATAACCAGCCATCAGCAGGACTAAACTATAATATATATGTTTACGAAGAAGGCAATGATTCTACTTATATTGCTTCACCACAGGCTTTCCCATATAATCATCCCTTAAATGGCAAACGACTTATTGCAAAACGTGGACAAATACAGGGAGTCAGACAAGACGGCAGAGTTTCTTACATGCTAAAAGGAGTTTTTGAAGAATGCAAAACGTATTATTGGAGTGTTCAGGCAATAGATGCTAGTTTTGTTGGTGGAGAATTTGCACCTGAACAGTTTTTCAAACTTCCTGATATTATTTTTCCTGAAATAGAATGTCGCACAGACACAACAATAATATTACTTGAAGAAGAAACACTCTACATTGCGGGAACGGAGTTTGATTTGCTTAATTACTCTGATAATTGTGATTCAGTAAGCATTATAAACAACTACAATAATGCAGATTCACTTGTTGGAGAAACATTTCCGATTGGGACAACAACTGTCACTTGGACAGTAACTGACGAAGCCGGAAATCAAACACAATGCAGCTTTGATGTTGAGATAAAGGAATTTGTCGGGGTAGATGAATTGACTGAAAATGAGATTTTGATTTATCCAAATCCGGCAGATGACGTTATTACCATCAAAGTTTTGGACTCTTATTCAAAAGAATATCAAATAAGTATTTACAATTTTAATGGTGAAAAAATATATTCAGAAGAGGTTTGCTCAAATGATTTTAAAATCCAAACACAGCTTTTTTCAATCGGACTTTATCTTTGTGTAATATCACAAAACGGACAAATTATTTCTTCTGAAAAATTCATTGTAGAACACTAAATCGAAAAATTTAAAGTTGTTGTTTTTTCTTTTTTTTATTCAGAATAAAAATCCCGAGTAGAATAAAAAACAGACCAATGTAGGTTGTATAGAATATTTCTTCCCCAAGAATAAAACGTATGAAAATCAATGCCAAAGCAGGAGATAGGAATATCAAATTGCTTATTTTATCGTTAGAAGTAGTTAATTTCATGGCTTTTAGCCAAATAATAAATGTTATTCCAAGTTCGAAAAATCCTACATAAACAGCCGGAGCAAGAGAAATGTCTATTTTGAAGTTAAAATCTGAGATAAAAAATATTGCAATCGCTTCGTAAACAAGAGCAAATAAGAAATTAAGGAAAAGTTTTACTACTTCGTCGCGTTTATCTTTTACATTCAAAAGCCAAAATAAAGCCCAAATTACAGAGCTGAAAGCTGCTAAAAAAACTCCAAAAGGTTGGTCTATTTTCAGAGTTGATAAATTACCTTGCGTTGCAATTATCATTACTCCCGAAAAACTCACAAGTAGTGCAATAATGCTTTGTTTTTTTATTTTTTGTTTTAAAAAAGGAGCCGAAAGTAAAACTAAAACCACTGGCCATGTGTAATTTAGCGGTTGAGCTATTTGTGCCGGCAATATTGAATATGCTTTTAGCAAAACCATGTAATATCCAAAAGGATTAAGTACGGCTACTAATGCAGATTTGCCAATTTCTTTGGAAGATGATTTTAATACTAATTTTAGTTTATTTGTAAATAGAAGAGTAACAAAAGTTATTATTGTGGCAACAAAAGTAGAAATGAATAGAAGTTGAACGTAATCAATAACTTCTAATGCAAGTTTAAATCCGGTAGAAACAGTTGACCAGAAAAGCACAGCTAGAAGAGCAAAAATATAGGCTTTTTTTTGGTTGGTCATTAGATTTCAACTCCGATTAAAATTATGTCGTCAACCTGTTTGTATTCTCCGCACCAATCCAAATAAATTTTTTCGAGTTTCTCTACTTGTTTAGACATTGATAAATCCGATGAATCAATTAGCGTTTCTTTAAATCTTTTTGTTGTGAATTTTGTTTCATCTTTGCGGTTGTACAAATCGGGATAACCGTCAGAAAATAAGTAGAATTTGTCTCCTTTTTCAAGTTGAATTGTATTCTCTGCAAAATCATCTGTTTCAATAATGAAAACGCCGATTGGCATTCTGTCTGCTCTGACTTCGCAAAGTTTTTTGTCCGAATTATTTGATTTGAAAAGACGAATAGGTTTTGCTGAGTTTTCACAATTCACATCTCTTTGAGAGATAATGTACATGGAATTGTAAGCGCCGGAATATTGAACTTTGTTTGTGTTTTTATCATGTACAACTAGAGCAATGTCCATTCCGTCTTTACTGCTGTCTGCAATTTCATTGTCTTGTTTTAGAGCAGTCATTACCATTTGACGAAGTTGATTAAGAATAATATTACTTTGAATATCGTCTAATCCACTGATTATTTGATTTAGAAAAGACACTCCAAGCATGCTCATAAAAGCGCCGGGAACTCCGTGTCCGGTACAATCGGCAGCAACTACAATAGTTTTGTTTCCTTTTTGTGCTACCCAGTAAAAATCACCACTAACAATATCTCTCGGTCTGAAGAATACAAAATGGTCGGAAAAATTATTTTTAAGTGGCTCTAAATCAGGTATTATTGCTTGTTGTATTCTGTAAGCATAACGAATACTTGCTTCAATTTCTTTCTTCTGATAATCAATTTCATCTCCTCTTTGTATAGCAATATCTCGTTGTTTTTCAACTTCTTTTGATTTTTCTTCTATTTCATCTCTTTGGGCTTCAATTTCTTCTTTTTGGGTTTCAATTTCTTCATTTTGTTGTAAAATTTCAGCGTTTTTCTTTTTTAACTCTTCATTTTTACGTTTTTTAGTTCGTAATGATGAAAATACTGAAATTAAAACTAAAATAACTAAAAACAGTACTGCGAAGCTAAAATTTCGGATTATTTTTTGTCTTTTTAATTCCTCCTGATATCTCAATTCAGTTTGTTCTTGCTCTTTTTCAAATTCAAAAGTCATTGACATCTGAGTAAGAGATTTTTCGTTATTAGTGTTGAAAATGCTGTCATTCATTGTTTTGAAAAGTTCATGCATTTCCAAAGCTTTTTCAAAATTTCCGGTTTCTTTGTATGATTTGTATAATTCTTCACTTACTCCGAAAATAATTTTAATATCGCCAACTTTTTTAGCTGTATCAAGAGCAATTTTAAGGTTTTTTATAGCTTCTGTGTACTTTTTTTGTTTATTAAAAAGTTTCCCTAAGGTAGAATATGCAAGAGCAATACCTCTGTTGTCGCCAATTTCTGTGTTTAATTTTAAGGCTTCGTATAAATAAAATTTTGAGCTGTCAAAGTTCGGGATATTTATATAAACTTCGCCAATATTAAGCATTGCTGTTGCTATCTTGTTTTTATTTTGATAGTAAGGTAAAGCTTTTAGATAGAAATTTTTGGCATTAATAAATGAATCCTGTTCAACCTGAACAACTCCCAAATTCAGGTAAATATCTCCAATGTCTGATAGGGAATTTACTTTTTCATATATTTTTAATGCTAATAAATAGTTGCTGTCTGCTTCTTTCCAGTTTTTTTGATCTGTTTGAATATTAGCAATCGATTTGTAAATATGTCCGATTTGAATAGAATCGGCAATAGTTTTGTTTTCCATCTCATTAATTATGGAAAGGGCATTATGGTTAAATTCCAAAGCTCTTTGGTAGTTTCCTATGTTGTAAAAGACGTTAGAAGCATTTATTGAAACAGTAACCATTGTTGCTTTATCGTTCGTTTGTTTTAACAATTCTATTGCTTTTAGATACGATGTTATTGCTTCTTGGATATTTCCCTTAGACTTTTGAATTATTCCAATGTTATTATACATTTTTGCGGCTTCTGAAACATAATCGTTTGATTCGTATATATCAAGACTTTTGTAAAAATATGTTAATCCTGTATCAACTTGCCCTTGATAGTAAAAAATAATTCCTTTTATTTTATATCCCAAGGCTAGTCCTTTAATAAATTCTGATTTTTTTGCAATTTCAATTGATAGATCTATTGTATCCATTGCATTATCCAAATCAACTTTGGTAAGTTTTTGACCAAGTTCATTCAGCGAATTTACTTTTACAGAGTCAATCTTGGTTTTAGAAATAATGTTTCTAAGGCTGTCGATTTCGCTGGATTGCCCATAAAGAAAAGACGACAGAAGAATAGACAATAATAATATTATGAGTTTTTTTCGTTTCATAGTTAAAATTTACACCTAAATAAAATGTACAAACGCAAAAATCGAGCAATTTACCAAGAAATCAAAATTTATTTTACGAGATGTATTAGTTGAGTAATTCGGTAATTTTAAATTTTGAAAATAATTGGTTTTTAGTCTTTTAATAATGATTTTTTTAAAATACAATAGTTTGTTTTTTGCGATAATATTTACAACGGTTATTGTAATTATTTACTAATATAATTTCTGTACATTTCTGTAACTCCTTCTTTTAGAGGTGTTTTTGCTTTCCAGCCATAAGAGTGTAATTTGCTGACATCAAGTAGTTTGCGTGGTGTTCCGTCTGGTTTTTCAGCGTCCCAGAAAATTTTACCGTCGTAACGAACAATCTCTTTTATCATCATTGCTAATTCTTTGATTGATTGATCTTCCCCAACGCCAATATTTATGTGTGTGTTTCTGATTTCGTGTCCAATAATTGGAAATTTCGGGTTTTCAACACCAAATTCGTTTTTAAGAACGTCTTTAAAATCAACATTTTCCATTAAAAATACGCAGGCATCTGCCAAATCATTGGAATTAAGAAATTCTCTTTTTGGTTTTCCGGTTCCCCATAATTCTACCTGAATTTCTGGTGATGAAGTTATACCGTATTTTGCAATAATTTCTAAAATTTTGTTTTGGTCTGCTTTGCCGTCTATTCCTTCTATGGGATATTTGTTTAAATCATTGCGAATTGCTTCAAAATCTTTATTCATAAGGCATTTAGCAAGATGCATCTTTCGAATCATTGCCGGTAAAACGTGTGATTTTTCAAGGTCGAAATTATCGTTCTGTCCGTATAAATTAGTGGGCATTACCGCAAAAAAATTGGTTCCATATTGTAGATTGTAACTTTCAACAGTTTTTAAACCTGCAATTTTTGAGATAGCATAAGGTTCGTTTGTATATTCAAGTATATCAGTCAAAAGATGTTCTTCTTTCATGGGTTGTGGCGCAAACTTTGGGTAAATACACGAACTGCCGAGAAAAAGAAGTTTTTTTACGCCAAAAACATAACTTTGATGAATTATATTGCTCTGAATCATGATGTTATCGTAAATAAATTCAGCTCTGTATTTGTTGTTTGCAACTATTCCGCCAACTTTTGCTGCTGCAAGAAAAACGTAATCGGGTTTATTTTCAGAGAAAAATTTTTCTACTTCTGCTTGATTTCTTAAATCGTATTGCGGAAAAGGAGAAGAAATAAAATTTGAATAACCTTTGCTTTCTAAATTTCTTCTGATTGCGCTTCCTACAAGACCTTCCATTCCGGCAATATATATTTTTGCGTTTTTTTCCATGATGTATAATTTATTTGCAAATTTAGATGTTTGAGTTAAAAATTAAAAATAACATAAAATAAAAATTTCTTGAGTATGTTTTGATTTTATTGTTGTAAATTTGCTAAAACACATTAAACTAAATTTTTATGAAACGAACTATCTTGTTTTTAGTTATGATAATTCCTGTTTATTTGTCTGCTCAGATAAAAATAGACGGATTTGTTTATGATTTTACAAAATCTCCTGTTAATAATGCAACAGTTTCTGTTAACTATTATGAAAGAGTGACTTTTTTTTATGAAAAGAGAGTGAGTAGTGTTTTGAAAACAGACACCGCAGGACATTTTGCTTTTAACGTTAAAAATACGGATAAGATTGAATTTATAGTTTTTGCAACTAACAATATTGAAAAAACTTTTTCAATTCCCGTAAGTTCTGACACAACTATTCAAGTTTATTTACAAAGAAATGATTATGGCGATGTTGTTCGAAAACCTGTAATCTATCTTTACCCTGAAAAAGAAACCAAAGTTGATGTTAAACTAAATTTCAAAGGAATGCTTTCAAATACTTATCCTGAATATAACGGAGGTTGGGACGTTTTAGCGAAACCAAATGGCGATTTAGTAAACCAAAAAGATAATTCAAAACACCGATATTTATTTTGGGACGGAAATAGCGATGAAAATTTGCATATAAATGATTTTGGTTGCGGTTTTGTTATTGCGGGAGAAGACACTTATGAATTTTTGAATTCTAAATTAACCGAATTAGGGCTAAATGAATATGAGAAGAATGATTTTATTACTTTTTGGATGCCAATTTTGAAACAAAATAAGTATAATTTTATTCATTTTATTACAAATGAAGAATGCGACAAAATTGCTACTCTTGACGTAAATCCAAAACCCGATTCAGAAGTGCGAATTTATATGGCTTATCAAGGAATGGATATTCCAATGAATATGCGGATACAAATATTGAAACCGATTGAAAGAAAAGGTTTTGTGTTAGTAGAGTGGGGTGGTTTTGAAATTCCGGTTTATAAAATTAATTAGTTTAACTTTACGTAGTTAGATTATGAAATAATATCTTTAATAATAAACTCTTTGTCGTCACTGCGAGTGTCAATCAAAAACAATTTGGATTAAGAGTTTTAACCCTCATTATTTGTGAATAATCCGGGTTAATTCTTTGATAATTAATTTGTTTTGTCACTCCGACGAAAGGAGGAGTCTTTACTGCGATAGGTTTTTCGAGTTAGAGACTCCTCATACTTCGGAGTAGTACAAGTTTGGTTTTTGTTGAAAAACAAACTCATAAAAAAATCTGTTATCCTATATTTGACAAAAGTTTTAAGATTTCTTCAATATCTTCCGGTGCATCAACTCCTACACTTTTGTAGTCAGTTATTTTAGTTTTGATGTAATATCCGTTTTCAATCCAGCGGTTTTGTTCCAGGCTTTCGGCTGTTTCTATCATTCCGGGAGCCAATTGTGATACTTCTTCTAGTATATCAGAACGATAAGCATAAACACCAATATGACTGTAAAATATTGTTTTTGGGTAGTTTGATTTTTCCCTTACATAAGGAATCAGACTTCGGCTGAAATATATTCCGCGTTGATTTTTATCAATTACAACTTTGATTCTGTTCGGATTTAGAAGTTCGTCTGAATATTCAACTTTGTTTATTAGTGTCGCTATTTCTGTTCTGTCATCTTCAAAAAGCGAAGCTACATCTTTTAACGCTTGTGGATTTATAAGTGGTTCGTCGCCTTGGATATTAACAACTACGTCAAATTTTAGGTTCATTTTTTCTAAAAAAATATTCATTGCCTCAAAACATCTGCTTGTTCCGTTTAGGTGATTTTCAGAAGTCATTATTGCAATTCCTCCAAAATTTTCTACAGCATCAAGAATTCTAATGTCGTCAGTTGCCACAATAACATGGTTGAATGCTTTTGACGCTTGTTCAAAAACTCTTTGAATCATTGTTTTCCCTGCTATATCCACTAATGGTTTGCCCGGAAAGCGAGTTGAGGCATATCTTGCCGGAATTATTCCTAAGGTTTTCATTTTTTCTGTAAAAATTAAGATAGGTTATTGAATCCTTATTGTAAATTCAGTTATGTCTTTTCTGACTCTTTCTGCTTTTTCGGCAATTTTAAGATTTTCGGGAAGTAAATCTGCATCTCCTTTGTATCCGACAGCAATAAAAGTGGCAGGTAAATATTTTTTGGGAATTATTTTGAATGTTTCAATTGTTTTATCAAAATCAAAACCAGCCATTTGATGCACTTGAAAACCCAATTCGGCTGCTTGAAGAGCTAAATATGAGTTTGCTGCTCCAACATCATGCAAAAAATAAGCATTTGGACTTTCATTTTTTTTGTAATTTTTTCTGCCCACTGATAAAATTAACATTTGAGCTTCTTTTGCCCAAATTTGATTTCCCGGAACAAGACAATCTACAAAAGAGTTGAAAATTTTCTCATCTTTGCGGAGAGCATAAAAATATCGCCATGGTTGTTCGTTTCTGGCAGAAGGCGCCCAGCTTGCCGCTTTGAAAAGCAATTCAATTTGTTCTTCTGTTATTCCCTGATTTGTAAAAGCCCTTGGGCTTTGTCTTTTTTCTATTGCGTTAATAAGTTTCATTTATTGAGTATTATTTTTTATAAAATTTTAGAAATGGCTCCATAAAATCTTGTAAATCTACGTTTTCTGCTTTAATAATGTCGCTGGCAGGTCCTTCCCATGATTTATACCCAAGATGAATAAAAATAACTTTGTCGCCGATTTCAAAAACAGAATTCATATCGTGAGTATTGATAATTGTGGTTGTTTTATATTCATCGGAAATGTCTTTGATTAGTTCATCAATTGTTCCTGCTGTAATTGGGTCTAGACCGGAGTTTGGTTCATCGCAAAACAAATATTTAGGATTATTTACTATTGCTCTGGCAATTGCAGCTCTTTTTTGCATTCCTCCACTTAACTCAGATGGGAATTTTGTTTCTACATTTTCAAGACCTACTCTTTTTAAACTGTAAAATGCTCTATCTCTTTTTTCTTCCATTGTCATATTTGTGAACATTTCCAGTGGAAAAATTGTATTTTCCATTATTGTCATTGAGTCAAATAATGCACCTCCTTGAAAAACCATTCCTATTTCGCGTCTTATTTCTTTTTTGAGTTTGGTTTTTATTCCTGTAAATGGTCTGTTATCGTACAAAACTTCACCAATCGTTGGTGTTAATAGTCCGATTATATTTTTTAGTAGAACTGTTTTACCCGAACCACTTTTTCCGATAATACAATTTATTTTTCCTGTCTGAAAAGTAGCATCTATTCCTTTCAGAACTTCTTTATCATCGAAAGATTTATGTATGTTTTTTATTTCTACCATTATGCTAAAAGCATTTGAGTTAGGATAACATTAAACATTAAAATAAAAATACTGCTGTAAACAACTGCTCTCGTGCTTGCTTTTCCAACTTCTACAGAACCGCCTTCTACGTAGTAACCTTGATAAGAAGAAACCGATGCAATAATAAACCCGAATACTAAAACTTTTATTAGTGAGTAAGTTATGTAAAATGGGTCGAAAAACATTTTTAATCCGGCAGTAAAAATAGAAACATTTACAACATCTGTGAAATATGCTACAAGCCAACCTCCGAAAATTCCTATTGCCATACTCATTACTGAAAGTATTGGAAAAAAAGCAAGAGAAGCAATCAATTTAGGTAAAACAAGATAACCAGCAGAATTTACACCCATAATTTCTAAAGCATCAATTTGTTCTGTAATACGCATTGTTCCTAATTCAGATGCCATATTTGAACCAACTTTTCCGGCTAGAATTAAACACATCATTGTAGAAGAAAACTCAAGTATCATTGAATCTCTTGCTCCGTAGCCAATTAGTGTTCTGGGAATAATTGGATTTGTGAAGTTTATGGCTGTTTGCAGAGTAATAACAGCACCCATAAAGAGTGAAACAATCAGAATTATTCCTATTGAATTTAGTCCGATTTTATCAAGCTCCTTAATTATTTGAGAATAATAAGGTTTTGCTTTTTCGGGCTTTGAAATAACTTTGCCAAGAAATCCAAAATATCGTCCGAATTCAAAAAGAATATTGAAAAAATTTCGTATCAAAATTTAATTATTTTTGCAACAAATATAAAAAAATCTGAATGCTTCGCAAAACAGAAGGTATTGTACTTAGATTTCAAAAAATAGCTGATAACAGAAGAATTGTGAATATTTTTACTCGTTCGTCGGGCAAAAAGGCTTTTGTTGTGTACAATTCTTCAAAATCAAAAAACAATAAAATCAATTTATTTCAGCCGTTTTTTATTTTAAATTTAGAATTTAATGAAAAAGAAAATTCTGATTTTGCTGCTTTGAAAGAAGTAAATTTGGCTTATCCGTTTCAAACTATTCCTTATCAAGTTGAAAAAAGTTCAATTGTGTTTTTTTTAACAGAAATTGTCGGTAAAATTATTGAGGGAAATTTTGTTGATGAACGTTTTTTTGACTTTCTTAAAAATTCGATATTGTTACTTGATAATCACACTAAAACTGCTAATTTTCATCTTTCTTTTCTTGCTGCAATGTCTATTTATATTGGCATAATGCCTGATTCTAATTATTCATCATTCAATAAATATTTTGATTTACGTGAGGGTGTTTTTTCTTCTCAGTTTAATAATCAATTTTCAATGGATGAGTTTACAAGTCGAAAATTCAACGAAATTCTGGAAGCCGGAATGCAAAATTTTGATGAAGTAAAGTTGGTGCAAGCTGTACGCAAAATGTTATTGCAAAAAATCCTTGATTTTTATAGTTTCCATTTTAATAATGTGCAAAACCTTAAGTCGCTTGAAGTTTTGCAAGAAATGTATGGCGAATAATTTATTGTAGTTGATTGTCAATCAGTCTGTTAAAACAAAAATAAAAAATTCATTACAAATCCTTGAATTACTTCTCCTGTTTCGTGATTTAGTTGTGAACCAAATAAACTGTGAGGAATTGAATAAATTATGAGCAACAGAATAGATGCAATTATTGTTACAATAGGGCGTTCTTTTTTGATGTTTAAAACAACAGCTATTATCCAACCTAGTAAACCAATCAACGTTTTATTATCAGTTAAGTCCCAGCCAAAAGGAATCCCAGTCCACAAATCGCCAAACGCAAATTTTTGTATAATTGGGCCTAAAATTCCACCACCAAGAATTAGAAGAATAAGCGTGTAAATACCATATTTTTTAAAGGAAGAATCTTTTCTAAAAGCTAAAATTCCTGTAAATGTTGAGAATAACATTGCGAGAAACATGAATAAAATATGCGGAATAAGAAAATGAGCAGGAACGTCGCCTTTGAATCTTATCACAACAGGATCAATTGAATTGTCGTAGATTATTTTGTTGCCTTCTGATAATTTCACAAAATATTCAAGTTTTCCGGCAGGAGGTTGATGAGGAAGACTGCCAATTAAACCATCTTCTGTTCTTTTCATAACGATATCTGTTAATGGTTCATTTGTAGGATATTTGTGATAGCTTAAAGTTCCTTCTATTTCTTCGGGTAAATCAAAAATAACTTCTGCGTCAGTTTCGCCTCCGTGAGATGTTATGAATTTTATTTTGTATTGTTGTGAGTTTATTGTTAAAATTTCACTTTTAGGATAAGTCGGTCCGGTTTTTCGTTGGTAGTATGCTGCTAGAAAAGTTATTAGAATTGCTAATAGCCAGATATGAATTTTTTTCATGTGAATATTTATGCGGTTAATGTTCATAAAAAATGACATTAGTGAATTTCTAATGTCATTTTTAGATTTGCAAATATATTACATTTTTTTTAAAATGCTATTTGTCAAAAATTTCAGATAATTTTTCGTGTAAAGCGCTACCTCTTAGGTTTTTAGCAATTATTTTTCCTTCCGGATCAATAAGAAAGTTTGCGGGAATTGATGATATGCCGTATTCTCTACCGGCTGAGCTGTTCCAACCTTGTAGGTCACTTACTTGTGTCCATGTTAAACCGTCTTTTTCTATTGCAGCAACCCAGTCAGCCTTTTTATTGTCTAATGAAACGCCATAAACAGTAAATCCTTTGTCGTGATATTTGTTAAAAGCATCTACAACATTTGGGTTTTCGCCTCTACAAGGTCTGCACCAAGCTGCCCAGAAATCTATTAATACGTATTGTCCTCTAAGTGAAGAAAGTTTAACCATTTCTCCGTCAGGATTTTCTAATTCAATTTCCGGAGCAATTGAGCCAACAGCTGTTTTAAGTTCGCTAGAAATCATTTTATTATACTCCATTACAAAAGTATTTTCTTTTATTGGATCTAATGATTTCAAAAAAGTATTGTGAGCATCTATGTTTTTACCCGTTTCAATTGCCATTGCAAATAAAACAACAGCAAGAGAACCTGGATTTTCTTTCATTAGGTTTAAAATATATGTTTCTGCTTCTTTTTCAGTTGTTAATAATTTATATCCATCTAAAGACTCATTGAATATGGTTGTTCCTTCTGAACCTTCAACAGTAAAATCTCCTGTTAAATCATAAGTAACTGTAATTTTTTCTTTAGGTTTTATGTCTAATACTCGAGAATTTTCTTTATCCAATTCTAATACGTATAAATCCTCATTTGTTATATCTACGACAAAATTAAATTTACCGTCAGTTATGTCGGATGTTGCTATAACATCATTCGAATAAGCATTTAATAAGTTGATTTTGCTGTAATTAGAATTTAATACTTCTCCGGTTATTTTAACATTTTGACCGAAAACAGAGCTTGAAATTATAATTAAGCTAAACAGAAATAATTTGAATTTCATGATATATGTTTTAAAGTTTATATTGCAAAGATAACGTTTTTTGCATTTGTGAAATTTTTGAAAATTCGGATATTAAGGTTTTTTAATTTTTTTGTAAAAATCAATTGCTTCAGCAACAACAAAAGTGCTTCCTCCAATAAAAATAAGTTCGTTTTCTTCTGTTTTTTCATTTGCTTTTTTTATTGCTTCTTCAACTGTTGAAAAAGTTTCTCCTTGTAATCCGTGATTTTCCGCCTGATTTTGAAGGTCTTTTTCATTTAAAGAACGTGGAATTTGTGCTTTTGTAAAATAATATTCTGCTTCTGAAGGTAAAATTCTGAAAATTTTTGATAAATCTTTGTCGTTTACTGCACCAAAAACAAAATGTAGTTTTTTGTAATTCAATTGTTTTAGTTGAGATACAACGTTTAAAATTCCGTCGTAATTGTGACCTGCATCGCAAATTATTTTCGGATTTTCACTTAAAGTTTGCCAACGCCCCATTATTCCGGTGTTTTTCACTATCCTTTTTAAACCATTTCTGATGTTCTTTTCATCAATATTAAAATGTTTTTTTAATAATTCTACGGAATTTAAAATTGCAGCAATATTAAGTTGTTGGTATTCGCCGGGTAGTTCAAAAATTAAACCTTCGTATAATAATTCGCCGTGTTTTTCGATGTTGAAAACAAGTTGATTTTGAGCATTATGAACATAATTTTTGACCGAATATGAGTGGTCGGCAAAGAAAATTGGAGCATCAACTTGTTGTGCTTTTTTTGAAAAAACGGCTTTTATTTCAGGTTTTGTTTCTCCTATTACAATTGGAATGTTTTTTTTGATTATTCCGGCTTTTTCGCCTGCTATTTGAGTTAATTCTGTGCCGAGAAATTGTGTGTGGTCATAACCAATGTTTGTGATTATTGATAAAATTGGAGAAATAATATTTGTAGAATCCAATCTTCCTCCCATTCCCACTTCTATTACAGCAACGTCAATATTTTGTTGAGCAAAATATTCAAATGCCATAGCAACAGTAATTTGAAAAAATGAAGCCGATAATTTTGTAAAAAAATCTGAATGTTTTGCTGTAAAATCTATAACAAATTCTTTAGAAACCATTTCTCCGTTAATTCTTATTCTTTCTCTAAAATCCAAATAGTGAGGAGAAGTATAAAGTCCTGTTTTGTAGCCTGCTTCCTGCAAAACAGATGCTAAACTGTGAGCAGTTGATCCTTTGCCGTTTGTTCCGGCAATGTGAATTGTCTTAAATTTTTTGTGTGGGTTGTCTAGATAATTATCAAGAGCTATTGTGTCTTTCAAATCGGCTTTGTATGCTGCATTCCCAATTCGTTGAAACATTGGCAATTGTTGGAATAAATATTCGAGAGTTTGTTCGTAATTCATAAAGATGATATTTAGTTAACATTTCATAAGTTAACTGATAGTTAGAAATACGAATTAATGGTTAAAATTTAGAGTTGAATATTGTTTCATCAGTTGAAAACACCTGATTGAGGCAACCTGCCTGTATTTTTCAACTTGTGCATCTGGCGGGTGTTTTCACCTGCCTGTGTTTTTCAACTATTAATTCGAATTATAAATGTTTACAAAAGTAAAAAATTTAGTTCATTTATCAATTTTGAGGTTTATTAACGGTTTGAATTCAGACAAAAGAGATATATTTGTAAATCAATCATTAACTAACTTCCAATGAAAACAAAAATCTTGTTATTTGTTCTATTTTCTGCTTTTTTGTCAACTAATGTCTTTTCACAGAATATTATAAGCGACCGAAAATCTTCTGAAATGACTTATGTTTATAAGTTGAGTGAAAATAAAACCGAATATATTTACAAAAGAGGAATCAAAAAATTTAAAAAAGATATATTAACCAATTTGGTTGATTCTTTTCCAACCGATTCTCAGTTTAATAAAACTTTAGATGTTGGCTATTATGCTTTTGTAAATACTCAAGAAGGTTATTTGCAATATAATGTTTACACCGAAAGTGATATTCTTGTTTATTCTTTGGTGAATAATAGGGACATTATTTTTAAAATTTATAACAAAGACGGAAAATTAGTTGATAACGCAAAAGTTTTCATCAAAAATAAAAAAGTAAAATTCGATGAAAAAACAAAATCCTATTTGTTTTCAAAAGGCAAAAAAAATGGTCTTGTGAAAATAGAATATGATGATAAGAACTATTATTATACTTTATCTGAAGAAAATACTTGGAAATATAATTATTATAGAGGTTTTAGGAATAGTGTGAGAAATTTTAATTATAAAATTTCTGGTTTTTTTAGTTGTTTGTTCAATCCATATTATTGTGATGATTTAAGTGAAAATTCGTATTTGGTTTTTAATAAACCCAAGTATAAACCAAATGACACAGTAAAATTTAAAGCTTTTATTACTAATAAAAATGGAAAACCTTATGACAAACAGCTTGACGTTTGGGTTGACCAATATTCATATTCTCCAACAAAGAAGATAGGTGAAGTTAGTTCATACAGAGATGGAGCATATTCGTATGAGTTTGTTTTGGCTGATTCTTTGAATTTAAAGGTTGATAATACTTATTATGTTACGTTGCAAACTCCAAAAGGGAGGCGAATTCTAAACGGAAATTTCTATTACGAAGACTATGAATTAAATAATATAAAGCTTTCTCTTCGCACAAATAATAATACAACTCAGTACGAAGATGTTCCTTTTTTGCTTTATATTCAGGCTAATGATAATAACGGAATGAACTTGCCGGGAGCAAAAGCTGATATTAAAATTTCACTTTCTTATACAAATAGTTTTTTTAAAAGTTATTCTGTTCTTCCATACACGATATGGGAAACAAAAAAAGTATTGGATAATTTTGGTGAAACAACTGTTCAAATTCCGGATTCGATATTTAATAAAATTGACTTGACTTATGATGTTACAGTTAATGTCAAAACGCCTGATTATGAGGAATTATCTCAGTCTAAAACCATTGTTTATTATAAAAAACTTTCAGAACTTGAAGCAAAGGCTGTAAATGATTCGATTGAAATAGTTTTTAAACAAAATGGAAAAGAAATTTCAAAATCCGGCGAGTTAACTTTTTATTCTTTGAATAATGAAGAAAAGAAACAAGTTACATTGCCATACAAAGATAAAATCGACATCAATGTTTCATATTTTTCTTTTAAAACTGATGATGAAACTGTTTACAAATATTTGAATTCTGTTCCGAATGAAGTTTTAATGACAGGAAGCCGAGACAAAGATTCTGTTAAATTTGTTATAAATAATCCGCATAAAATTCCTGTTCAATATCAAATTTACTACGGAAATAAAGAAATTGTACGTGGAAATACTTCCGACAAATTTGTTTTTGCCGAAAAATCAAAAAATAAAAATATTTATACAATTCAAGCTCAATATGTGTGGGGCGGACAGCCTTTTTCAATTAATAAACAGCTTGATTTATACAAAAACACGCTTAACATTGAGTTAGAAAATCCTGACAAAGTATTTCCGGGTGAAAATGTTGATTTTAAAATTCACGTTACCGATTACAAAGGAAATCCTGTTGAAAACACAGACCTCACAGTTTATTCTTATACTTCAAAATTTAATGCTTCCGGTCCAAGTATTCCAGATTTTAATAAAGTGAAAAAATCAACTAAATACTATGATAATTATTCAATTACAGATGCATTTGGTAGTAATAGCATATATTACGAAAAACTTGATTTTGAAAAATGGCACAAATTATTTGATTTGGACAAAGAAGAATACTATAAATTTTTGTACACTGATTCTGTTTACAAAAATACAGTTCAGTTACATGACGGAAGCTCACAATTTGCTGTTTTTGTGATGATTGACGGAGAAATTCAGCCTATTTCATATATTTTAGTCGATGGAATTCCTGTTTACTTTGGTTGGAGTAATACTCAGCCATATTCTATCAATATTGATGCTAATTACACCCGAAATATTGTTATTAGAACTAAAAATAGAATTGTTCGATTGAATTATTTTAAGTTAGAAAAAGGTAAAAAAAATATTATTGCCATAAATGCTGAAAATACAACTCCTAAAAACAAGTATAAATATTATCAAAATATTGAAATAGAAAAAGCAAACAAAAAACTTTCTAAATATGAGAAATATCTTTTATATACATATATGATGTTCTCACAAAAAACCTACAAATATGATTACTATTCTTATTATTATAACCAAAATAATGAGGTTCAATATTTGAAGCAAAATGATAACGTTTATAAACTTGGAAATCAACAGGAAATGTTGCCGTTTATTCAGGATAAAGTTTTATATAAAAAGATTGACGGAAAGCAATATAATTTCAAATACGAACACTTTTACAGCTACGAATTTTCTGATTTGAAAATTAAAATGAAAGAGTTGGATAAAAAAGATTTTCCAAAAAAAGTGCTAAAATACGGAGCAAAATCACTTCTGGAAAATATAGCTTATACGGAAAAATCACTTGAAAAAGATTGGAAAAATCAAATTTTAAATGTGAGAAGAGAATTGTATTATAGCTCTTATTACGGTGCATATTCATTGTTGAATTTTGAGTTTTATAATGAGGATTTTACAGACATTGCAAATATTATTTTGTATAATAAATTGGATAGTAATTATGTTTTATTGCCCGGAAACTCACGAAAAGTTTATCTAAGACTGGGAAATTATTCTTTGTCCTTATTAAAAACAGATAAATCGGTTATTTGTGTTGATAATATTAAAGTTGATTCAAGCACAGTTTCTTTTTATAGAATAAATTTACCTGATGTTGACAATAATAATGAAGATTTTGAAAATATTGATTTCATTTTAGATTCAATGTCGGTTAGAAATAATTGGCGAAGTGAGGCAAATTATAATAAAATTGCGGAACTTTTATCAAAAATTGATTTTGAAAAAACTGCTGATGTTTTTGATTGTTTTGTTGATGAAAAATCTGATTATTCTCAATTGTTTAAGGTAGAAAACACCACAAATTTTGAAGTAGTTGAATTTGGAAATAATTTTAAAGATGGAAGTGTTTTAAGTGGGCATATTAAGAACAAGTCCGGAGTTGTTCAGCCAAATTCAATAATTGAATGTGTTGGTTCTGATGTTAAAACAAAAACCAATAAATATGGATATTTTGAAATTAAACCTTCTGCAAATTGCAAAAGTCTTTTTATAACAACACCAAACGGTAAAAAAGGACAAGTAGATTTTTCTAAAACAGGTCTTGAAATTACTTCTTTTGATGGTGTTTATAATGATTATTATTTCGGTTATGGAGGCTATCCAGGAGAGTATAATAAGTATGAGTTAGAAGAATGTGTTTCTGGTACAAGAGTCATTTCTGTGAGTAAAAAAGAAAAATCAAAATATTCTGTTTCAGAGGTAATTAATGTAAGAGATGAAAATGTTCGAATATCAGATAATTTTGATTTTGAGGGTGTTTCTGATGATTATTTTTTTGTTGCTGTTTCTGATACTGCTGTGTTTACGAACATAACTTTAAATGGAAATTCTCAAGATAATCAAGAAGACACTCTTCCAAAACTTCAAATGAGCCAAAGTTCAATCCGTGATAATTTTTCGGATTATGCTTTCTGGCAACCAAAACTTTTAACTGATGCAAATGGCGATGTGAAATTTTCTGTTACTTTTCCTGATGATATTACAAGATGGGATGTGAACGTTATTGGAATGGCGGATAAAAAACTTTCAGGGCTTGAACAAACTACAATAAAATCCTACAAAGCAGTGATGTCGCAGTTGGCAATTCCTCGATTTTTAGTCGAAGGTGATTCTGTTAATGTTATTGGCAAAACCACTAATTATACTTCTGATACTCTTGATATTACTACAAATTTTGTGTTGAATGACTCTCCTATGTGGTTTAAAAAATACAAACTTTTTGAACCGGTTATCGACACAATGTTTTTAACAGCTACAAGACAGGATTCAATGAAAATTAAGTATTTTCTGGAAACTGAAACAGGTTATGTTGACGGCGAAGAGAGATATGTCCCAATAAATCGTATTGGCGTCGAGGTGGCAAATGGACATTTTTACGTTTTGGATAAAAAGTCACAGGAAGTTGAAATTAATACAGATACAATTCAGTCGAATTTTAAAATTTCGGCGGTAACTGATGAATTAGATGTGTTTTTATATGAATCTAGTCGAGTTCAGTCGTATAAATATTATTGCAACGAACAATTGGCTTCAAAACTTTATGCTTTTTTGGCCGAAAAAACAATCAAGGAATTTCAAGGTGAAAATTTCAAAAAAGACCGACAAATTAAGCGAATTATAAATAAACTTGAAAAACACAAAAATAAAGACGGACTTTGGGGCTGGTGGGAAGATTCTCCAACTACTTATTGGATAACTTTGCATGTTGTTAATGTTTTGCTCAATGCTCAGGAAGCCGGCTACAATGTTAATGTTAATTTTGAATCAATTAGCCACGAAATTGTTTGGCAATATCCTCAATTATCTGATAACTACAAACTTTATGCTTTGGAAATTCTACAAAAAATAGGCGTTGTTGAAATGAATTATAGCGAATATCTAGATAAATTACAAACTAAGAAAATGAGTGTTTTGGATTATTTCAGAACAATTATTATTCGTGAAAATGCCGGAATACAAGTTGATTTGGATTCTGTTATGGATTATAAAAAGGAATCGCTTTACGGTAATATTTATTTTTCTGCTGACTATCAGGATTATTTCGTTTACAATAATGACGTGATTTTGACTTTATACGCTTATAAAATCCTGAAAGCTGCCGGAAATAATGACGATAAACTTTCTAAAATTAGAAATTATTTGCTTGAACAAAGACAATCTTGTTGGAGAAATACTTATGAAATTGCAATGATTATTGAAACCGTTTTGCCAGATTTTTTGAATAAAAAAACAAAGTTTAAAAAAGCGGAATTGGTTATTGCTACTGATAAAGAACGTAAAATTACTGAATTCCCGTTTGAAATTGAAGTTGAAGATGTTGACAATCTGAAAATAAAAAAATCTGGCGATGCTCCTGTTTATTTTGCAGTTTATGAAGAAAAATGGATTACTCAGCCAAACAAAAACAGTAAATATTTTGATGTGGAAACGTCTTTTGATAAAGGAGACACACTACAAGCCGGCGAAGAAACACAACTCAAAGTTACTCTTACTGTCAAAAAACGGGTAGAATATGTAATGGTTGAAATTCCTATTCCGGCAGGTTGTTCATACAAAAATAAAGAAGAATCTAGTTATGCTTGTCACACAGAGTTTTACAAAGATAAAGTGATAATGTATTTTAATGCTTTGGAGGCACATTCTTACGAATTTACAATAAATTTATTGCCAAGATATACAGGAAGATATACTTTAAATCCTGCCAAAGCAGAATTGATGTATCTTCCAATATTTTATGGAAATAATGAAGTAAAACAGGTAGTTGTTGAAGATAATTAAGTGGCAGAGTAAAAAGTTGTCAAGTTATCGAGTTGTCGCGTTTGTTTATAAATTGACAAAGTCTAAAACTCGATAACTAACTACTCGATAACTCGTTACTGTTTTATCGTTCAATTTTGTAGTTTTTGGCAGCGTAATCAAGTTTTTCGAACCATTCTTCGCCAAATTCACGAATTAGTGGCGCTTTGAGGAATTCATAAACTTTTAATTTTTCTTTGTTTCCAAGAAATCTTCCGGCTGCACAAATATTTCTGGTTTGATAATTTACAGCTGTAAACGTTTTAAATTTTGAAAGTCTGATAGGATATAAGTGACACGAAATTGGCTTCCAAAAGTCTATTTCTCCTTTTTCGTATGCTATTTCAAATGCACATTTGTAAATTTCATCATTTTCGTCGTAGGTCAAAAAAACACATTCTCCTGTTTCCAGACAAGGAGTAACCATGTCTCCTTCAATATCTTTAACGTATAAACCAACTTTTTCAATTTCTTGCAAATGTTTTTCGGACAAATATTTTTTTATTTTCGGGAAAACCTTCTTAATTATTCTTAATTCATCTTTTTTTAATGATGCTCCTGAATCCCCATCAACACAGCATATACCCTGACAAGCATTCAAATCACATAAAAAATACTCTTCTACAACATCAAAGCTAACTATTTTGTCATCAATCTGTAACATACATTGAATTTTTTTATTTTGCAAAGATAAATTTTTATTTGAACTTATTTTAAAAGAATTATATTTGCAAAACAGATTATTTATAAACGTTCTAAACAGGCTTTTGCCTAAAAACAGCTAAATAATAAACATTTAATTAACAAATTAATAATATAATTATGCCTTATTTTTTTACATCAGAATCAGTTTCCGAAGGGCATCCTGATAAAGTTGCCGATCAAATTTCGGACGCACTTTTAGATGAGTTTTTAAAACAAGACTCAGAATCTAAAGTTGCATGTGAAACACTTGTAACAACAGGACTTGTTGTTTTAAGTGGCGAAGTAAATACCAACGCCTGGGTTGACCAGAGAAACGTTGCTAGAAAAGTAATTAACGATATTGGTTATACAAAAAACAGCTACATGTTTGATGGAGATTCTTGCGGAGTTATTTCTGCAATACATGAACAATCTCAGGATATCAGACGTGGTGTTGAAAGACAAAGTGTCGAAGAACAAGGTGCCGGCGATCAAGGAATGATGTTCGGTTATGCTGTTCGCGAAGCCGATAATTTTATGCCTTTTAGCATTGAGCTTGCTCATTATTTTTTGCAGGTTCTTGCCGAAATCAGACGTGAGCAAAAAGAAATGTTATATCTTGCTCCTGATTCAAAATCGCAAATAACAGTTGAGTATGATGATGATGGAACCCCAAAAAGAGTTCATACTGTTGTTGTTTCTACTCAACACGATGATTTTATTAAACCTAAAGACGATTCTGTTGAAGCTCAATTACAAGCCGATAGAGATATGTTGGAGATCATTAGAAATGATGTTAAAAACATTCTTGTTCCAAGAGTTAAAAAAGAATTACCCGAAAGATTAAGTAATTTTTTCAATGATGA
Source organism: Bacteroidales bacterium (assembly GCA_016938685.1). Lineage (GTDB taxonomy): Bacteria > Bacteroidota > Bacteroidia > Bacteroidales > JAFGUD01 > JAFGUD01. The sequence continues at coordinate 27,825 of JAFGUD010000418.1, forward strand.
TTTTATACTTTTTGTTAACCCTACTGGAAAATTTGTTATTGGTGGACCACACGGAGATACAGGCTTAACCGGAAGAAAAATAATTGTTGATACTTACGGTGGTAAAGGCGCACACGGTGGTGGTGCTTTTTCAGGTAAAGATCCTTCAAAAGTTGACCGTTCAGCTGCTTATGCTATGCGTCATATTGCTAAAAATGCTGTAGCTGCCGGAATTGCTGATGAAATTCTTGTTCAGGTTGCTTATGCTATTGGCGTAGCAGAACCTGTGGGTTTTTATGTTAATACTTATGGCACTTCAAAGGTGAATATTGCTGATTCTGAAATAGCCGTCAGATTGCAAAAAATATTTGATATGCGTCCGGGGGCTATTATTAAAAAATACAAATTGAAAAACCCAATTTATTTGGCTACTGCTTCTTATGGCCATTTTGGTCGTGATTTTTATACAAAAGAGGTCAAATTTATGGAAAACGGGAAAGAAGTTTCTAAAGAAGTAGAATTTTTTACTTGGGAAAAACTTGATGCCGTTGATATGATAAAAAAAGAATTTAGTATGTAATAGATTAAAATTCGTTTATAAAAAAAAGCAGCCAAATTAGCTGCTTTTTTGTTTTTAATTGAAAATTAGCAATTAGTTACGCATTCTATAACTGACGATAATAAATCGTTTTTGTATGAATAATAAACATTTTTACCATCTCTTTCGCCTAAAAGAACACCTTTGTCTCTTAATATTCCAAGATGATGTGAAACAACTGATTGTTCCAAATTTAATTCTTCATAAATTTGAGTTACATTCATTTTTTTGCCTTCGATTAAAGCCATAATTGCTACTCTAATTGGATGTGCCATTGCTTTTAAAATTTGTGCAGAATTATCCAATTGTTCGGGAGTTAATTTTCTTCCACTCATGATTGTATTTTTATTGATTTTTGTTTTTTAATAAAGAGTTTTTAGTCTTTAAATATGTTTTAAATCTCACTATGCAAATGTATCTATGTTTGGCTGTTAAAAAAATGATATTAGTCAGTTTTAACAAAATTTTTAGATATTTACATGTTTCTTTATTTATAAGGTATTCAAGGTGTGTGTGGTTATAAGTTTTTTTGTTTTTTTCTTTGGAAATGAATTATTTGTGATTGGATTAAGTTTATTTATTTTTGTGAATTGAAAATTTAAAGAAAAATGGTTTTAAACTACATTTGGATAGGTTTTTTTCTTGTTGCTTTCGTTATTGCTCTTGTTAAACTTGTCTTTTTGGGTGATACTGAAATTTTTCCAACAGTCATGCAAAGTGTTTTTGATATGGCAGAAACAGGATTTACATTATCACTCGGATTAACTGGTGTTTTGTCTCTTTGGCTCGGATTTATGAAAATTGGTGAAAAAGGTGGAGTTATCAGAGCTTTTGCAAAAGTGCTTAATCCGTTATTTAAAAGAATGTTTCCAGGAATACCTGAAGATCATCCTGCTATCGGTTCTATTGTTATGAATATTTCTGCAAATATGCTTGGGCTTGATAATGCCGCAACTCCAATGGGATTAAAAGCAATGAAGGAAATGCAGGAACTCAATGAAACTAAAGATACTGCTTCAAATGCTCAAATTCTATTTTTAGTTTTAAATACTTCGGGATTAACACTTATTCCGATTAGTATAATGGTTTACCGTGCTCAGCTTGGCGCTGCTGATCCAACTGATATTTTTATTCCTATTCTTTTGGCTACTTTTTTTTCAACTATTGCCGGTTTATTGGTTGTTGCTGCTTTTCAGAAAATTAAACTTTTTGATAAAGTTGTTTTATTGTATTTGTTTGGATTGACGGCTATTATTGGTGCTATTATTTTTATTTTTACACATTTGCCTGATGATAAAGCTCAAATTGTATCACAAGTTGCTTCAAATGTAATTCTCTTTGGAATAATAATTTCTTTTATTGTTGCCGGAGTTGCTAAAAAAGTAAATGTCTACGAGGCATTTGTTGAAGGAGCAAAAGAAGGTTTTAAAATTGCCATAAAAATTATACCGTATTTAATTGCTATTCTTGTTGCAATTGGAGCATTCAGAGCTTCGGGAGCAATGGATTATTTAATCGAAGGTGTAAAAAGTTTTTTTGTTTTTATAGGTGTGAATACAGATTTTGTTGAAGCTTTGCCTACTGCACTTATGAAACCTTTGAGTGGTAGTGGAGCGAGAGGCATGATGGTTGATGCTATGTCTACTTATGGTGCAGATTCTTTTATTGGTAGAGTTGCTTCTACTATTCAAGGCTCTACCGATACAACTTTCTATATATTAGCTGTTTATTTTGGTTCGGTAGGAATTAGAAAAACTCGTTATGCTGTTACCGCAGGTCTTATTGCCGATTTTGTTGGGATTGTTGCCGCAATTGTAATTGCGTACTTGTTTTTTCATTAAATGATATCTGGAATTTTAAATAAGTCGCTGTTTAACATTTTATTTTATCAACTTTAGCAATATTTTTGCAAGCTCATTTCGTTTATGAAAAACTGCCGACTATTTATTAAGATATCAAACTAAAAAATAATAAAAATGAAATTTAATTCAAAACTTATTCACGAAGGTGAAATTCATGACGCTTTTGGAAGCGCAACTGTACCTATTTATCAAACTTCTACTTTTAAATTCAAAAACGCTGATCACGGCGCTGATTTATTTGCCGGTAGAGATAAAGGTTATATTTACACTCGTATTGGAAACCCAACAATAAATGCCTTAGAACAAAATATTGCTTCTTTGGAAAATGGGTTTGGAGGTATTGCTGTTAGTTCAGGTATGGCTGCTGTTACTAATGTCTATATGACAACTCTTGGAGCTGGTGCTCATGTTGTAAGTAGTGGTTCTGTCTATGGCCCTTCAAGGGGTGTATTAGAACAAGATTTTTCTCGTTTTGGAGTGGAAGCTACATTTGTAAATGCTTCTGATTTAGAGGCTGTTAAAGCTGCTATCAGACCAAATACAAAACTTATTTATCTTGAAACTCCTGCTAATCCAACTATGGAGATTACAGATATTGCTGCTGTCGCTGCTATTGCAAAACAACATAATATTGTAGTTTGTGTAGATAATACTTTTGCTACTCCTTACCTTCAAAAACCTTTGGATTTAGGAGCTGATATTGTTCTTCATTCTGTTACAAAATTTATCAACGGTCACGCTGATATTGTTGGTGGTATTGTTGTTGCAAAAAATGAAGAATTATATAAACAATTACGTCATAATATGGTTTACATGGGACCAAACATGGATCCTCATCAAGCATTTATGGTACACAGAGGTGTAAAAACTCTTGCTATTAGAGTAGAAAGAAGTCAGGAAAACGCAATGAAAGTTGCTCAATATCTTGAAAAACACCCAAAAATTGAGTGGATTAAATATCCCGGATTAAAATCTCATCCTCAATATGATTTAATTCAAAAACAAATGGCAGGACCTGGTTCTATGATTAGTTTTGGAGTAAAAGGAGGATTGGAAGCAGGTAAAAAAATCATGGATAATGTTAAAATGATTATTCTTGCTGTTTCTCTTGGTGGAGTTGAAAGTTTAATTCAACATCCAGCTTCAATGACTCACGCTGCTGTTTCTAGAGAAGATAAATTAGCTGCCGGAATTACTGACGATTTAGTTAGATTTTCATGCGGAATTGAAGATGTAGAAGATATTATTGCAGATTTAGATCAAGCTTTGGAAAAATGCTAATTTGAATAAGTAGAATGTGAAAAAAACTCATTGTTGCCTGATAATCAGATTACAATGAGTTTTTTTATGTGTGGTTAATTTTTAAAATTGATATTCACGATTACTTATTAATGCGAATTAAGAGTTTAATACGTTATTACAAAAGTCAATTTGTCACTCCGACGATAGGAGGAGTCTAGACTAAGAGTTAGAGACTCCTCATTCTTCGGAGTAGTACAAATTTGGTTGTCGCTTTGTCTAAATCAGGTGCTTTTGTCTGATTTTTAGTTCGGTATTTCAATTCTTTATTCGGATTATTAATTAGTCTCTAGTTAAATATCTGGATATTACAAGTTTTTGAATTTCTGTTGTTCCTTCGCCTATTTGCAATAGCCTTTGATCTCTGTAAAAACGTTCAATTGCATAGTCTTTCATTAGTCCGTAACCTCCGTGAATTTGAACACCTAAATCCGCAACTTCTTTTGCTACTTCTGAACAATAATATTTTGCCATTGCTGCTTCAAGTGAAAATTGTTTTCCTTTTGTTTTTAAATATGTTGCACGGTAAAGTAAATTTCTTGCGGCTTCTATTTTTGTTGCCATTTCTGCAATATAGAATGCTATCGCTTCAAACTGAGCAATAGGGCGACCAAATTGTTTGCGTTCTTTTGCATATTTTATTGACAGTTCCAACGCACCTTGTGCTAAACCTAGCCCCATTGCGCCAATCGCAAGTCTTCCGCTGTCTAATGTTGCCAACATAATATGAGAACCTTCGCCTCTGTGTCCTAAAATATTTTCTTCAGGAACTTTTACATCTGTGAAAAATAATTCAGCCGTATCAGATGCTCTCCACATCATTTTATTTTCCATTTTTCGGCGAACAAATCCTTCTACGATTGAATCAACAAGAATTGTTGTAAATTCTTTTTTGCCGAATTCGTCAGTATTTGTAACAGTTTGAACTGTTGCTCCAATATTTATTTTTGAAGCTCCGTTTGTGATAAATGTTTTTGAGCCGTTAATTGTCCATTGACCGTCTTTTAAAGTGGCGTTTGTTTTTGTGCCTCTTGAATCACTTCCGGCTGCCGGTTCTGTTAATCCAAATGCCCATAAAGCTTCTCCTGTGACTAATTTGGGTAGATATATCTTTTTTTGTTCTTCGGTTCCGTAATTTAAAATTGGACCAATGCCCAAAGAATTATGTGCTGCTACTGTGGCTGCCTGTGAACTATCAACTCTGGCTAATTCTTCTACCGCAATTACATAAGCCAAATAATCAAGTCCTTGCCCGCCAAATTCTTCGGGAACAACAATGCCCATTAAGCCCATTTCTCCCAATTTTTTGGTTAAATCGTATGAAAATTCAGCTTTTTCGTCAAGTTCTTGCGCAACTGGCGCTATTTCTCTTTCTGCAAAATCTCTTACACTTTCACGAATCATTTTGTGTGTTTCGTTTAAATATGGAAAATCATTAAGGTTGAGGTTCATAGTAAATATTTTTTTATTGTGATAACTAGATTTTTTCCTGCAACGAATTTAAAAAAAAAATCGTAGAATATAAAAAAAATTCATGCGGATATATATATGAACTTAATCAATTGATTACTATAAGTAATTTTGAGCTTTTAAAACAAATTAAAATTATCAAAAATGAAAAGTATTAAACAAGTTGTTGTATTATTTTTAATTTTTTCTGTCAGCAGTTGTTATTTATTAAAAAAACAATCTGATTATTACGGAATGACAGTCGATTCATCAAAAAAAATAGTTTTCCTGGTTGATGTTTCCGGAAGTATGGAGGGAAAAGCTGAAACTGATTTGGAAGGAAATATAATTGATAATGCTACTAATTACGCTGGAAATAAAGTAGCAGACAAAGTTGGTGGTGTTGGAGGAAAAATAATTAGAAATCAGACAAGTAATCAATTAACTAAATTGGGAAAAGCAAAAAAAGAGTTAATTCCAACTATTAGAGGACTTAGTGAGGATACTTATTTCACAATTATTACTTTTGAAAATGATGTAAAAATGTGGAGAAAGAATTTGGTTCAAGCTACAACCGCAAATAAAAATTTGGCTATTAATTTTTTAAATAGTTTGGAATCAGGAGGTGGAACAAATATACACGATGCTTTAGAAACTGCATTTGAATTGGCTGGTGATGCCATAAAAGAATCTACTGTTTTAGGAGTTGAAACGATTTTTGTTTTATCTGATGGCTCTCCAAGTGCAGGGAAAATTACAGACCAACAGGGAATAATTGATGCTGTTGAAACATGGAATTCTCTTGAAAAAGTGGTTATAAATACAATCGGATTAGGAGATGACAAAGATGTTGATTTTTTAACTAACCTTGCTGTAAAAAATAAAGGCACTTATATTGACAAATAGCTTTATTTTGAGGATAAAATTTTTAAGTGCATATAAATTATGCACTTTTTTTATTTTTGTTTAAAATTCTAGAAATGAATTATCAAAAAATAATTGAGGAAATATCAGCAGAAGTTCTTTCTTCTGAAGATAATGGAAAAGTTGCATGTTATATTCCTGCTTTATCAAAAGTGAATCCACATAAATATGGAATAAATTTGGTTGAAATTACAGGAGAAAATTTCAGTTTTGGTGATTTTGATGAAAAATTTTCAATTCAAAGTATTGCTAAAGTTTTTTCTTTGTTAATGGCATATAGTATTGAAGGTGAAAGTCTTTGGAAACGTGTTGATGTTGAGCCTTCTGGAGACCCTTTTAATTCGCTTGTGCAATTAGAATATGAAAACGGAATTCCACGAAATCCTTTTATAAATGCCGGAGCTTTGGTTATTTGTGATGTTTTGTTTCAGCATTTGAATAACCCAAAAGAAGACTTTTTGGCTTTTGTGCGTAAAATATCTAACAATCAAAATTTATTTTATAATAAAGAAATTGCTTTATCTGAAAAGGAGCACGGTTACCGAAATGCTGCAATGATAAATTTAATGAAGGCTTTTGGAAATATCAACAATAATATTGATGAAGTATTGGATTTTTACTTCAATCTTTGTTCTATTGAAATGTCCACAAAAGAACTTTCCAACACTTTTCTGATTTTTGCTAATGGAGGTAAATTAGTTAATTCTAATGAAGAAATTATTTCAGGTAGCAAAACAAAACGAGTAAATGCTGTTATGCAAACTTGTGGTTTTTATGACGAAGCAGGAGAATTTACTTTTAAAGTTGGTTTGCCGGGCAAAAGTGGAGTAGGAGGTGGAATTGTTGCTGTTTATCCCGGAAAATATTCGGTTGCTGTTTGGAGTCCAAAATTGAATAAAAAAGGAAACTCGGTAAAAGGTATGAAAACTCTTGAACTGTTGACAACTAAAACCAAAATGTCTATTTTTTAAAAAGAAAAAATGATAGAATTAAAAGGAAAATATTCAGAAGCAAAAATATTTATTGATGAAGTAGATGAAACTACTTATTCTCAGATAGTTCAGATTGTTAATCATCCTACTTTTACTAATCCTGTGAGAGTAATGCCTGATACTCATGCAGGAGCTTCAAATTCTGTAATTGGTTTTACTATGAAATTGGCTGAAAGTATTATTCCCAATACTGTTGGTGTTGATATTGGTTGCGGAATGATTTCTGCTAAAATTCATAAGTCGGTTGAAGGTTTTAAGTTTGAAGAAGTTGATAAAAAAATAAGGAAAGTTATTCCTATTGGTAACACGAATGGAATTCATAAATCACCAATCATAAGTTTTGAAAAGCAATTTAAATTTGAAAAGGCAAAAGATATTCTTTGGAAATTCACTAAAAATTTCAATAATATTTATAAAACTTCTTTTATTCCAATTGATTATAACTATAATTGGTTTCAAAAACTTTGCAATACAATAAAAGTGGACATCGGTTATGTTGAACAAAGCCTTGGCTCTCTTGGAGGAGGAAACCACTTTATCGAAATTGGTCAATCTTCAACTGATTCATCTGTTTGGTTAACTGTTCATACCGGCAGTCGAAATTTTGGGAAGAAAGTTGCTGATTATCACACTAATATTGCTAAAAATCTTTCAAGTTTTGATAAAAAAGGATTTGAAAAAGAATTTAAAAAAATTAAAGAACAACTAAAAAAACAAGGGAAAAATTCGGAAATTCAAAATCTTAGAACTCAATTGCGAGATAAGTATTCTACTCAAAAAACAGATGTTCCTGTTAGTATGCTTTACTTGAAAGAACAAAATATGTATGATTATTTTGTGGATATGATTTTTGCACAAATATATGCTTCAACTAACAGAAAAATTATTGTCGAAAATATTGTAAAAATTCTTGGTCTAAAAGTTATTGAAAGTATAGAAAGTGTTCATAATTACATTGATTTTGAGGATTTTATAATTCGTAAAGGAGCAATAAGAGCATATAAAGGTGAAAAAATGATAATCCCGTTTAACATGGCTGATGGAATTTTAATTTGCGAAGGAAAATCAAATTCAGATTGGAATTTTTCTGCTCCACATGGCGCCGGAAGGGGTCTAAGTCGTACTCAAGCAAAGCAAAAGCTTAGTTTTGATGAGTATAAAAAAATTATGGACGAACGTAATATTTTTACCACATCTGTCCATAATTCAACTCTTGATGAAGCTCCAATGGCTTACAAAAGTGCAGAAATCATTGAAAAGGCTATTGAGCCAACTGCGAAAGTTTTATTCAGGTTAAAACCTCTCTATAATTTAAAAGCTAACTAGTTCAAAAACATACAGTTCGTTACTTTTTAGCAACCATTTTGTCAAACCATGAGCCAACCAATTTTTCAATTCCTGAAAATATATATTCAACAGTCAAACCTGCAACATAAGCTACTATTAGTGGACCTAATGACCTAATGATTATAAAACTTTCTTGTTGTTTTAAATCTCCCCAGAATACACCTACTGCCAAACCTGCAATTGTTCCTAAAATTAGTCTGAGAATGTAGTTGATGTTACTTTCTTTTGTAAATTGCATTCTGTGAGTCTGTTGACTTAATGCTCTTAAAACAAATGTTAAAGCTCCTAATAAACCATAAAATAAAGGTAAAATGTATAGTCCAATTACAAGTACATAATTTTGTGCGTTTTGAATTATTTCTATGTTTTCGTTTAGTGCCGCTTCGGGAGCCATAGGTGGTGCAGGTAAACCATTTTCATCTATGCTTTCAACGGTTTGTTCTGTTGGTTGTGTTTTGCCTAAAAAAAAGAATTTCTCAACGTATTCTGTCCACCCTTTTAAAAGCTTAATATTACTTTCTCTTTCTGTGTTTACCTCATAAAGCTCATTTTGTAATCTGTCTCTTTTTTGTTGAGCATTTAAATTAATGCTGTTTTCACTAATAAGTTCCATTTCATCTAACTGTGCTTCAATGCTTTTAATTCTTTCGTCGCCTGCTTGAATTCTGTTTAATCTTATTGAACCAATTGAGAAATAAATATGCAGAATAAGCATAAGTACCATGGTTAAAACACCAAATATTGTATAAAAACGAACTGTTCGATAAGCAAGTGTGTCTTGTCTTTTTTTTCCGATAAGACGTTGAAATCTGTTAGGGTTTTTTATTATTGTTTCATGCGAAGCTTTTAAACTATCTACATTAACAGGTTTTATTAGAGCTGTTAACTCTTTGTAAGCCATCCAAAAATCTATTTCAATTTCTCTTGTCCACTCGTTAGATTCAAAAATTCTTTTTGCATCAGTTAATGTTTCTACATTTTTTTTGTTAATATCTAAACCTGATTCGGAACAATAATATAAAACTAATTCTGCGTTTTTCAAAGCATCAGTTACTAATTCAGTTGCATGAAATTTTGGCATTGGAATTTTATTTTCTTCCATATAATGATTTGATTATGAGTTGATTATTTGTGATAATTTTATTTTATTCAACTTTAAAAATAGTAAAAAATATTTAACATTAAACAATCTATTGCAATAAATTTATTAGAATTGCAGAGCAAATTTGTATACTTAGGATTGGTTTCCTTGATTTTAATATTATTATTATGAAAAAATATTTTGTGTTTGTTATTTTTCTTGTTTTTGTTGGTTCGGCTTTAGCTCAATCCAGAAGGGATTCTATAGATGTTTTAAATTATCGAATAAGTCTAACTATTCCCGATTTTAAACAAAAACATATTTCCGGAAATACAATTGTCACTTTAAAGCCTGTTTTTGAAGGAACAAAAACAATTTCGCTTGATTTTTTGGGTCTTGAAATTGAAAAAGTTTTAGTTAATGACAAGAAATATAAAAATTGGTCATACAACGATTCTGTTTTATTGATAAGTTTTAAAAATGAATTAAATAAAGAAGGACATCTTGATGTTCAGGTTTATTATTCAGGACACCCAAAGGAAGATAAAGATTGGGGTGGCTTTTATTTCTCATCAGTTGATGCTTTTAATATGGGCGTTGGAATGGCTTCTGTTCCGCATTCTTTTGGACGGGTTTGGTTTCCTTGTAATGATAATTTTACCGATAAAGCAACTTATGATTATTATATTCGTGTAAATGATAAGTATGTAGTGTCAAGTGGAGGGAAAGAAATACCTGTTATAATGAAACCCGAAGGCCAAACAATTTATCATTGGAAACAATCAAATCCAATTCCAACTTATTTAGCTGCTATTAATGTTGCAGGTTATGAGGTTATTAGAGATACTTTTATTGGGTTAGAACGAAATATTCCGATTGAAATTTTCACTTTTAGTGGGAAGAAAGAATATACAAAAAAAAGTTTGGAGAAACTAAAAGATGTAATGTCAGTTTATGAGGAGCTTTTTGGTGCATATCAATGGGAAAAAATAGGATATTCTGAAACATCTTTTCAAGCCGGAGCAATGGAACATGCGGAAAATATTGCTATTACGAGTTATGCTTTTAATGGACAATTAAATGGAGAATCGCTTATTTACCATGAACTTTCGCATAGTTGGTTTGGTAATTTAGTTACTTGTGAATCAGCAAAAGATATGTGGCTCAACGAGGGTTGGGCATCTTATTGTGAGTCAATTTTTATGGAAAATATTTATGGTTCTCAACAGTTTAGAGATTATAATCGTGCAAGACATTTTGAGGTTGTTCATCTTGCTCATCAAAAAGATCATGGATATCGTTCTGTTGGAAATATGGATATAAATTTCACTTATGGAACAACAATTTATGAAAAAGGAGCCGAAGTTGTTCATACTTTGCGGAATTATATTGGAGATAGTTTGTTTTTTCCGGCTGTACAGGTTTACCTTAAAAAATATGCTTTTTCTAATGCAAATACAGGAGATTTAAAAAATACTTTAGAAGAAGAAACCGGAATGAAACTTGATGATTTTTTCGACTTTTGGGTCTTCACAAAAGGTTTTGCTCATTTTGAGATTTCAGATTTTTTAGTTAAAGAAAATGACAATGGCTATGAGGTTTATGTTAAATTACTTCAAAGATTAGTTGAAGCTGATAAGTATGCGAATTCCAATAGAATTGAAATAAGTTTTATGGATTCGTCATTCAATACCGTAAGTAGAATTTTTGAATTTTCAGGAGCCGAGGGAAAGCAATCTTTTGAAATTCCTTTTTATCCGGCTTTGATAATGCTTGATATGTACGAAAAAACTTCTGATGCCACAATTGATAAGTATTCTTTTATTGTTAATAAGGGAGAATATGTTTTTGATGAATGTTTGTTTGATGCTGTCGTTACAGAAATATCTGATACTTCTTTTTTACGGGTTATAAGTAATTGTATTGAACCGAATAATTCAAAAATGCCCGGTTATTTGTTTCAAAAAAAATATTATTGGACAGTTGAGGGGATTTGGAATGAAGATTTTGAGGCAAAAGGACGATTTTATTTAACAACTTTGATGGATATGAATTTCACGAAACTTTATAAACCAAGGGACTTTATTTTAATGTATAGAGAAAATATGAATGAAAAGTGGAGTGAAATAGAATCTAATAAAATGACTGAATATTTGGAAGCCGAACTCAAAGTGGGGCAATATGCCATTGCTGTTAAAACTTACGAATAAAAATTATAAATTTAATGCAGCCGTTTTTGTTTCGACTGCATTAAATTCTTTTTAGAAATATTGTTTTTTATAAATCTAAATTTACTAAAGCGATCATAATAGCTTCCATTTTTTTTATCGATTCTGACGAAGAGCAATTGTAATTGTTTATTAGCGCTGCAAATGCAATTTCACGTCCTGAATTTGATATTGTGTATCCGGCATAACATCTTACTTTTCTGATTGAGCCACTTTTAGCGTGTACTTTACCCTGAGCAACAGTTCCTTTGCATACTCTTTTTAAAGTTCCACTTTCACCACTTACAGGCAATGATTTATAAAATGTTTCAAAATTATTGCTTGTTTTTTGCATGTATCTTAGAATAAATACCAATTGTTTAGCAGACACATAATTGTAATGAGATAATCCACTTCCATCATTGATTGACAATCCGTTTATATCCATTCCTTTTGTTGCCCAAAAGTTTTCCATTACGTTGGTTGCCGATTTAATTTCGTTAACTCCTCCTTTTTTAATACCTACTTCTATAAGAAAATGTTCTGCAAAAAGATTAACGCTATTCATATTTAATGTGTAAATAATATCTGATAACGAAGGTGAATATGTAACTGTAATATTTGTTCTTTTGTTTTTAAATATTTCAATATCCTTCATCAATCTAATTGTTGTCGGTTCTTTTAAAATAACAATCCCATTTTCTGATAATTTTACAAAAAGTTCATGTGCTGCTAAAAAAGCAGGATCTGGGATAGCTCCTTTTACTTCGTAATCAGTTTTTCCCAGCGGCAACTTTCCGTTTATATAACGATTGTATGTATATGGAGTACCAAATATATACGATTGATCATCATAGATTTTTGCGGACACTACTTGGTTATCAATTGTTAATCCAGGGATTTGTGGTTCAATGCTTGTTATGGTAGTTTTACCGCCAATTGAAGAACTAGTGTTAAAGTGAAGTGTATAAAAATTATCATAAATACTTAATCCACAAGGTCCTGCTCCAAAATAATTTCCGAAGTCTTCCCAAGACCAAGTAGGTGGGACCATATCCCATGAATAAATTGTTGCATCTCCAATAATGTGTCCCGTTATAGTATCAATGTTTAAATCTTTTACAGCTTTTGCCCAATCATCGAGAAATTGATGATATTTGGTTGATTGGTAGTATTTTGAGCCTAATGTTGGATCGCCTCCACCTTTGATATATAAATTGCCGTGCAGAGTATGTGTTGCAGTATCTATGTATCCATCATACTGAACTGTTGTTTCAAATCTGTAGTTTGATCCTAGCACTTCTAATGCAGCAGCCGAAGTGATAACCTTCATCGTTGAGGCAGGTTTTAAGCACAAGTCCGGATTTAGTTCGGCAATTACTTCGCCTGTCGCTACATCTATTGCATAAAATGAAATTCCGGCGTTTTTTAAATCAGAGTCTGATTCTAATTTTTTTACTGCTTGAGTTACTGAATGGTCTTTGTTTTTTAGACTTTGTGCGTTTGTCAAACTTGTAATTGATAAGAGTAGTACAAAAAATAAAAATGTTTTAAACTTCATGTTCGTGTATTTTAATGTTGTTTTTTTGTTTTATTGATATGTAAACTAGACTTAGAACTAATATCAAAAAAGAAAAAGTACTTATCCAAAAAGAGATTATTATTTTATTGTTTACAAATTTAAAAACAATTTCATGTTCGCCTTTTGGAACGATAATGCTTTGTTGAGAGTAATTTACTTCTATAATGTCAACTTTTTTATTATCTACAAATGCTTGCCAATATGGATAATAATTTTGCATGAAAACAAGTAACGAGTTTTGACTAATATTCACTTTTGCCTTGATTAATTGAGGATTATAATCTGTTATTTCGATGTAATTTGTAGATTTATTTTCTAAGTTATTGTTTAATAAGTTTTTACTTGTTGTTATAACTAATCCGTTTGAGTTGTTTTTTACGAAAGAAGTGTCTAAATTGTCGTGTGAAAGAATAATGTTCGTTGCAAAAAACAATAAATTGTTATTTAATAATTCCTTAAAAAATCCGGAATTTTCAAAATTTGTGAAGTTGTTTAGTTGGTATGGACCTACACCATCATAAGCTGTTTTTTTGTGAAAATAGTTTTTGTTTCGCCATAAAATGCCAATATTTGGTGACTTATCGTTAATGGTTACAATTTTTTCGTTATTATTTGGAACAGGAAATCCCTTTGGTAATTTATTTATTTCTTTTTGTAAATCTTTTTGTTTGTAGTCAGAATTAATAAAATCATTTGAGTTTAGTTGAATACTTGCAGTCATATCAATGACAAAGGAAAAAATAATTAGAAGGTTTTTGATTTTTTGATTTTTTACAAAAATTAAAGCAATTAAAAATATGGTTATAGTAAAAATATGAAATGCTCCTTGAAATAATATCTTTCTAATTAAGTCTTTGTTTAATAAATCAATTTTAGGGATACTATTTTCTGTTTTGTATTTTATGAAAAAGAAAATCATTAGAATTATAAAAATAGCCAGTGATATTAAAATGTATTTGTTAAATTTTTTTTGAAGTTTTAAATCTTTGGAAATTTTTAGAAGTATAGCTCCTACAACAATTGAAAACGCTAATATTCCAAAAAAACGGAATAAACTTGGAAACCTGAACATGTTAAAGAAAGGCAAAACATAGTAGAAAATTTTTCGGAATGGGAAAATATGTCCCATTGCAGTCATGAAAGCAAAGAAGCCTAAAAATATAAGAAGTTTTTGTGTCTTGTCCTTTTTTATGAATAAAGAAAAACAAATAATAAAAAATGAAATTATGCCAAAATAGCTAATCATTACAGATTTTTCTCCTCCCCAAAAATCGTGAGTGCCATAAGAAATTGCATAAGGAAAAATAAAAGATAAAAGCCCTCTTGGTTCAATTGATTCGCCGATGGCTCGTTCTAGAGAAATTCCATTTCCTCGTGGTATATTTTGATATGCTTCAAAAAGCGAAAAAATAGTTACAATATTTACTAAAAAGAATAGAATAAAGAGTATTAAGTGTTTTGTAATCAGTGTTTTAAGAAGGTTTTTGTCTTTCCTCGTTTTAATAATTTTGAATAAGAAAATAAAAACCAAAACATAAATTGTTGTTAAGAAAAATGGAAAGTAACCGCCTGTAAATAAGAGGGATGTGAATAAAACTGTTGCAAAAACAGGTTTATATGATTTTGTGTTTTTGAAAATATTCAAATATGAATTAAAAATAAAAGGAATCCACGCTGCGCTGACAATCCATCCCATGTGTTGTGCATTCCCAACAAAAAAGCCGGAAAGCATGAAAATAACAGCGGAAATAAATCTATAATTTAGGTCTTGTATAAAATGTTTTGTTAAAATAAACATTCCAAAACCAGCCATAAAAACGTGAAATACAAATTCTAGATGGATTGTGTAAATATTATATCCAAATGTTATCGAAATAAGATGCGAAATGGGGTACCAAGTTTGGGCATCAAAATAAAGAGGGAAACCCAGTTTTGCATAAGGAGACCAAAGTGGTAAAATTCCATTTTGAAGACTTTCTCCAATAAAATATCGCCAAGGAATTGTTATTGCAATAAAATCCCATTTAAGAGTGTACTGTAATAAAGCAATTTTCCAAAATGCAAAAATTGATATTGATAGAAGGATTAAAAAATATTTAATTTCTTTTTTAGGCATCGACAATCAAGATCGTTCTTAGTCTAATTTATAAATAAAAGTTTAGTCACAATAGTTTCTGAACCATCATCATTTGAACAAAAAACAAGATATACGCCGGTGTGCACTCTTCTTCCGGAAAAATCATTGCCATCCCATGTTGCCAGAGAACCATTTGAGGTTGTTTCATATACTAAATTACCTGCAATGTCTGTAATTTTTACGTTAGTATCGTAAACTAATCCCGTAATTGTAATTGTTCCGTAATAATCTGGTCTAATTGGATTCGGGAATACATAAACATCTTCAAATTGTGAGCTTGCTTCTGTAGCATCACCCCTGTATGAAACAACACCTTTTGGGGTTGCGAAAAAAACCTCTCCCGATTCAGAATCAATTGAAATTGATGTCACTTTGTTTGATGGTAAGGGACTGTTTTCTGTATTAAAATGTACTAATTCTTTAGTTCCGGTTTCATTCATTAAGTAGGCTCCTGAATTTGCTGTGCCAAACCATTTTCTATTGCCGCCATCAACTGCAATTGCGTATACTTGTTCTTCTCCTAATAAGTAATTGGTTACTAGAGAGTCGTTTAGGTCTGCTGTGATTTTCACCCTGTTTATTCTGAAATTGTCATCGTCAAAATTTTCAGGACTGTAATAAACACCAACACCTTCGTCAGATCCTACCCAAATATCTCCGTTTTTGTCTTCGGCAAATGTATGAATTCTATGACCTAATTGTTCTCCTTCTTCATCTACAGGATAGAATGTTTTGTATATATCATCATCTTCGTTTTCTATTGTTTTGTTATAATCAAGTGCTAAAAACCCTTTATCGGGTAATGAAATCCAAACTAGATTATTTTCTAATATTGCAAGGTTTCCTGTTCTTAAACCTGCCATAGTTCTATTTAAGAGTAAAGTTTCCCACGTGCCGTCATTTTTTAAGATACTTATTGAGTTATTTGCCGAAGCATTAATACTCCAAATGTTTTTTTCGTTGTCGTAAGCTATTCCTGAAATTCTAAGATCTCCGGAAACTAATGGATCTAAAACACTGTTTGTTTCGTCATAATGGTTAAGTAATTCTTTCTCTTTATACTCAAAAATTCCATTTCCCCAAGAACCTATAAAATAATGAGAAAAGTCGCTTTCATCTATTAAAATACAGTAAAAATCATGGGCTTCAAAGTTTATAACAGTTTCCCACTTATTTTCATTAAAATAATTTACAGTTCCTAAAAGCCATAAATTTACGCTATTGTCTTTAAATCCTCCTCTTGTAGCATAAACATAACCTGATTGAGTTGCAATATTTAAAGCTTCATTTTTGTATACTCCTGATGGATAGTAACTATTGAAAGATCCGTTATCATTAATTACCATTCCAAGTGATTTGTCACCGATTAACATTCGGTTGTTGGAAGAGAAATTTACAAAAAGAGGGAAACTGCCCCATAGATTGGGATATTCATCTATTTCAGAAGCTATTATATCATTTGAGGATAATAATTTAATGTCTTCTCCATTAGCGATATATAGATAATCAAAAGGATAAAGTTTTGTTGTTTCACTTATGTTAGAAATAATAATTTCGGAAGAATTATTTTCTAGTTTAAGTAAATCATATTCTGTTTCGTTGAAGCCTATATAGTATATGTATCCATTGAAATAGGCTATGTCCTTAATGTCTGAGAAGGAACCGGTGTTAATTATATTCCAGTTTGAATAATCTGCAATGTAATCGTTTTGGTTTGCAGAAAAAAGTCCTTGGTTTGTAGCCGCAAAAATACTGTCATCAACGACTATTGTATTGTAAACTTCAATGTATGATGCGTTTTCTCCAATAAAATAAGTGTCTGCTATTTCCGAAGTTTCAATATTAATTTTAACAATACCAAAACCGCAAGATAAATATGCAAAATTCCCATTTTGAGTAATAGAATAAATCTTTTTATCTCCTGATATGTTTTTTCTTTTAATGTCAGATATGTTATTTACATCTCCATCAACAATTATATCTATATTCCCGTTTTCATAACCAAGAATAATTGAATTTAATTCGGAAGCATAAATCATTGAGGAAACACCAATGTCTGAAAGGCCTGAAGCTTTAGTCATTTTGTCTATACTTTTGTCTTTGTTAAGATAAAAAATGCCGCTTTCAGAAGCACCAATAATACTGCCATCGTTGGTTTCATAAACCGAAAAAATATTTGTAAAAGAAAAATGATCACGCCAACCACCAATTGGTAACTGAGCCATTGAAACATTTACAATTGTCAAAAAAAACAGAAAGAATAATTTTTTCATTGTGAATATTGTTGAAATGTAAATAAAAAATCAACCGAAGTTGAATTAAAATTATAAAACGAGAATTAATTGTAAATCGCACAAATATAAAATAAATTTAACGAAAAAATTGATTTTTCAAAATGGATTGTTTACATTTACAATCGTTTTTAGACCAATAATCTTATTATTAAACACTTAAAAATTAACGACTTGTGTTTGCCCAGTTATAGAAACGCATATTATTTAGCAAAAAATAGAATTAAAATACAAAAATTAAAAGCTATGAACATTCCACAAAATTTGAAATACTCAAATGACCACGAATGGGTTTTGGTTGAAGGAGACATTGCAACAGTTGGTGTAACTGACTATGCTCAAAAAGAATTAGGCGACATCGTTTACGTTGAAGTAGATGTTGTTGGTGAAACATTAGAAGCTACAGATACCTTTGGTACAGTAGAAGCTGTAAAAACCGTAGCTGATCTTTTAATGCCTGTAAGTGGCGAAGTATTAGAGAAAAACGAATCACTAGATGATCAGCCTGAGCTTATTAACTCAGAAGCTTTTGACGGTGGATGGATTATTAAAATTAAAATGTCTAATCCTGATGAATTAGATAAGTTGCTTTCACCAGAGGATTATGCTAGTTTAATTCAAGCATAATAATTAAATAAAAAACGAGGCTTTTGCCTCGTTTTTTTATTTTTCAAATGAGTATGTAACATCAAAATTAATGGTGTCTATATCGTTGTTCATGACGAAAATTAATTTTTCTTTTGATAGTTCATTAATATCAAAAGTCATTACATCTGTTTCAATTAGAATGTTCAATTTTTTAGCATCTTCAGTCAGATTCCAAGTTCCGGTAACGCTGTCTATTTCTGATTTGAGGATAAGTGTACTGTCTTCTTTAAAAGTAATAGACTGTTTCTTTAAATTTGAAGTTATTGTCCCCTTTATGCTATCAATTGATAAATCAGTCAATTGTTTTTCAAGGTTTGATATTATTTGTTCGTAAGCTGATTTTTGAGATTCATCGAGTAATTCTAGTTGATCTTTGTATGTCTGAAGTTGTTCATTTAGATTAGTTACTTGATAATCATAAAGAAGCTGTGAAATAGCGTCTAATTTTGATATTTCTGTGTTGGTATTTTGCCAAGTTCCTAATAACATTTCTTCGGGGCTTTGTTTACATGAACTAAATGTAAGCAAAACAACAAAAACAATGAATAATGAGAATAATTTTTTCATGTGAATTGAATTTAAGGTTTTAAAAAATCTGCAAATTTTTTTGAATAATGCAAATGTAGTTAAAAATTAGATTTTTTCTGATTTTTTTCTGATTTTTGCATAAAATTATTTTAATGGACTATTTAGTCGTCTTAATAGCATTATTTTTCTCAGCTTTTTTTTCCGGCTTAGAAATCGCCTTTGTTTCTTCCGATAGACTTAGGATAGAAGTTGACCGAAAAAAAGGAAATTTACAGTCAAAAATTATTTCAAGATTTGTTAAAATTCCGAATAAATATATAGCTACAATGTTGTTGGGAAACAATGTTGCACTTGTAATCTATGGTTTGATTATGGCCAAAATTTTAGAACCTTTTATCCATAAAATAATTGAGTCTAATTTTTGGGTTTTAATTATTCAAACTCTTATTTCTACAATTCTAATTTTATTTACTGCTGAATTTATTCCTAAAATACTCTTTAGAATTAATCCCAACAAAGCGTTGAATATCTTTGCTTTTCCGGTTTTTTTGATTTATATTATTTTATATCCTTTTACTGTCTTTACTATTTTTTTAAGCGATTTCTTTTTGAAATACGTTTTGAAAGCTAAAAATGACGATTCGGGTTTGAAAAAAGTCTTCGGTAAAGTTGATTTGAATAATTTTATAAATAAAGCGTATACTGTTGAGAATGAAATTGATGAAGAGCTGAAAATTATACAAAATACACTTGATTTTGATAAAATAAAATTGAGGGAATGTATTGTGCCCAGAAATGAAATAGTAGCCATAGATAAGTATTCTACAATAAATGAATTAATCAAAATTATTAGTGAAACAGGTTTTTCTAAAATTCTTGTTTTTGAAGGTTCGATAGATAATATTATTGGATATGTTCATTCTTATGGGCTTTTTAGCGAGCCAAAAGACATCAAGGAAATAATTGTTGATATTCCGGTAGTGCCGGAAACTATGACTGCTCAAAAACTTTTTAATATATTATTGAAAAAAAATAGAAGTATTGCTTTGGTTGTTGATGAATATGGAGGAACTTCCGGTATTGTCACTACCGAAGATATTTTGGAGGAAATTTTTGGCGAAATTGAAGATGAACACGATTCTTCTGATTTGACTTACAAAAAAATAAACGAAAATACTTATGAGTTTTCGGGCAGAATTGAAATTGACCAGATAAATGAAGATTTTGGACTTTCCCTTCCCGAAGATGATGATTATGAAACATTATCAGGGTTAATAATTAGTAAATTAGAACGCTTTCCTGAACAAGACGAAATTTTGAATTTTGACCAATATCAAATTACTATTCTTAAAATAGATTCGCCCAAAATTGAACTTATAAAATTGGTTGTAAATTCCGACGAAACAAAAAATCAATAATTTATTAAAAAAGACTTGACAAGAGGGGGCAAAATTATTATCTTTGCAGGCTTTATAATTAACGTAACTTATGGATTGGTTAGAAGCCTTAATTTTAGGACTATTGCAAGGATTAACAGAGTTCTTGCCTGTAAGCAGTAGTGGTCACCTTGAACTTGGAAAAGCACTTTTTGGTATACATTCAGCCGAAAGTATGACTTTTACAATTGTTGTTCATGCCGCAACTGTTTTGAGTATTATTGTTGTTTTTAGAAAAGATATTGCCAAGTTGATAAAATCTTTTTTTTCTTTTAAAGACAATGAAGATAACAGATACACACTTAAAATTTTAGTGTCTGCTGTGCCGGTTGTTATTTTAGGACTTCTTTATGCTGATCAATTAGAACAACTTTTTACAGGAAATGTCCTTTTTGTTGGCTTAATGTTATTGATTACAGCAGGATTACTTGCTGCAACTTATTTTGCCAAAGACGGAATCCGAAAAATTACTTTTCTAGATGCTATAATTATCGGGATTGCTCAGGCTGTTGCCGTTTTACCGGGAATTTCCCGTTCTGGTGCAACAATTTCAACGGCTCTTTTGCTTGGAAATAAAAAAGACGAAGCAGCTCGTTTTTCTTTTTTAATGGTAATTATTCCGGTTCTTGGTGCTGTTGCAAAAGATATTTACGATAAATACATTTCGTCTTCTGCCGAGGTTGCTTTAAATTCAACTGATGAACACATTGGTGCTTTTACTTTGGCTGTTGGCTTTATTGCTTCTTTTATTTCCGGTGTTTTAGCGTGTAGCTTGATGTTGAAAATTGTTAAAAGTAGCAAACTTATTTATTTTGCAATTTACTGTCTTTTAATTGCTTTAATAGCAATTGGTTATTCGTTGTTTTTTTAATTTTTTTACTAATTTTCAATTTATATAATGCTTAATTTTTATACCGGCGAAATATTACTTTTCGATAAACCCAGAGAGTGGAGTTCTTTTGATGTTGTTAACAAAACAAGAATTTTGATTAAAATTAAATTTGGAAAAAAACTGAAAGTTGGACACGCTGGTACTTTAGATCCTTTAGCAACTGGATTGTTAATTTTATGTACAGGAAAAAAAACAAAAGAAATTTCGGAATTTTCGGGACTTGATAAAGAATATATTGCAACTATCGCTTTTGGAAACACAACTCCTTCGTATGATCTAGAAACAGAGCCCGACAAGTTCTATAAAACAGAACAAATTACTGAGGATAAATTAATTGAAGCATTAAAAACTTTCGAGGGTAAACAAATGCAAACTCCTCCAATTTTTTCTGCAAAAAAAATAAACGGAGAAAAAGCATATATAAATGCCCGCTTAGGAAAAGAAGTTGAAGTTAGACAACAAGAAATTGATATAAAGGAGATTGAAGTTTTGGATGCAAATTTGCCACATGAAGTTAAAATTAGAATGGTTGTCAGCAAAGGGACTTATATTAGGAGTTTTGCTCACGATTTGGGGCAAAAATTAAACTCCGGGGCGTATCTAAAAAATTTAATTAGAACTAAAATAGGAAACTTTGACTTAAAAAATGCGTATTCATTAGAGGATTTTGAAAAAGTTGTTCAGGAAACTGAAATAGAACTTTAACAAACAAAAAAATTGTCTCCGACAAAATCGGAATTAAATAAATTTAGTAAGTCACACCAAAAAGTGACTAAAAATATTGTAAAAAATAAAATACAAGCAGATGAAATTATCACAATTTGAATATTTTTTACCGGAAGAATTAATTGCGTTAAAACCAATAAAAGATCGTCAGATTGACAGACTTATGGTGGTTCATCGCGATACCGGAGAGGTTGAACATCGTGAATTTAAAGATATTATTGAGTATTTTGGCGATGGCGATGTTATGGTATTCAACAATACTAAGATTTTTCCGGCTGTTTTGAACGGCAAAAAGGAAAAAACAGAAGCTGATATCGAAGTTTTTTTGCTTAGAGAGCTAAAAGCTGAACAAAAATTATGGGATGTTCTTGTTTCTCCTGCTAGAAAAATCAGAATTGGAAATAAACTTTATTTTGAGAATGACTTGGTTGCCGAAGTTATTGATAATACTACTTCTCGTGGTAGAACAATAAGATTTTTGTATAATGGCGACAGCGAAGAACTTAAACAGAAACTTAAAAAAATGGGGTCTGTTCCTTTGCCTCCTTTCATAAATAGAGATTCCAAACCCGAAGATGCAAAACATTATCAAAATCCGTTTTCAAAACACGAAGGAGCTGTTGCAGGACCAACTGCCGGAGCGCATTTTGATGAGAATTTATTAAAAAAACTTGAAATTAAGGGTGTTAATTTTGGCGAAATAACTTTGCATGCAGGTATTGGCAATTATATGCGTATAGAAGTTGAAGATTTGAGCAAACACAAGGTAGATTCTGAACAAATTGAATTGCCTCAAATTACTGCTGATATTGTTAATGCTGCAAAAGATGCTAGAAAAAGAATTTGTGCAGTAGGTACAACTGTTGTAAAAACTCTAGAAACTCCTGTAACTACTCTTGATAGGGTAGATCCTTATTCCGGCTGGACTGTTCAGTTTATTTATCCTCCTTACAGAGTTCGAGTTCCTAATGCACTGATTTCAAATTTTCAGTTGCCACAAACTCCTATGTTAATGACTGTTGCTGCGTTTGGCGGTTATCGTCAGATGATGAAAATTTATGATGATGCAGTAAAGATGGAATATCGTTTCGGACCATTTGGTGATGCGATGTTAATAATTTAAAAAAAATCCCGCTTTTGCGGGATTTTTTATACCAATACGCTTTTAGTAATTACTAACGTGAACTCCCGTTGGTCGGTTGTAACAGTATCTGTTACAAAACGAAAAGTCTTTTGGCATTTACTAAAAATTTATGCAATTTTTTAAAGAGGTTTAGTGCAATTTAAGGATATATTTATTTTAGAACGATTTTTTTGAAAATTGTTGATTCCTCTCCTTCTATTTTTACAATATAAACTCCGGGTATATTTCCAGATAAATCAATTGTTAATCTATCTTGCATATTTTCAATTATTTCAAATTCAGTTTTAGCGCCGGAAATACTTATGATTTCAATATTGTTAATTGTAAATTGTTCTGAGTAAATTGTTGTTTTTCCGTCTGTTGGATTTGGATAAATTTTGGCATTCACAGAAATGTCTACAATGTTAACAGTTTTATCAAGAGTTACTTCGTCCCAAACAATAAGTTTGCTTTCAGGTAATGTTACTGTCCATCTGAAAATATTTATACCCGGACTTAAATCCCAAACAAGAGTTTTTGGGTCTGCTGGGTCCTCAAAAAATCCGGTTCCGTACATTACTGTCCATTCGCCAATTGCTCCGTCTGGAAGAGAAGCGTTTAGCTGAACAGTATCTCCTTCCACAATAACATCTTCTCCTGCAGAAACAGTTCTTGCCACAAATACATCGTCGAAATCAGAACAGCCTTTGTATGTAGCTGTCCAGCGGAAAAGATTATCTCCGTAATTCATGTTTTCTACTATTGTATTAGGGTCGGTATAGTCTTCAAAAGTTCCGTTTCCGTATTGTAAAGTCCAAATTCCGGTCATGTCTTGCAAAACAGAAGCTTGTAATTGATAAATGGAATCAGTAATAATTGTGTCCTGACCTGCTTTTGCAAAGTTATAGTAGCTTGTAATAACAACCTGGTCGTTATCATAACATCCTTCATTAATAATTGTCCAAGAAAAAGTATTTTCTCCGAAATTAAGTCCGCTAACGTACGAATTATAAGCGGTTTGGTTTGCAATCGTTCCGGCTCCGCCGATTATTGTCCATTCTCCTGTTGCACCGACCGGAATAGGATAAACTGCGTATAAATTTGTAAAAGAATCGCAAACAATTTGGTCTTCGCCGGCTTCAGCAAATACTTGGTTGTTGGTGATAATTAAAGTGTCGATTGCATTGTAATTGTATTTATTGACATTCCATAATAAGATGTTTTCGCCGGTAGCTAAATTAAGAACTTTTGTTGTTGGACTTGAAGCATCTTCAAAGTTGCCGGAGCCTTGAATTAAAGTCCAATATGTATTTGCATCAATGACATCTATTGCGTTTAAGTTAGCAGAATCAACACAAATAGTTTGATCTCCGCCTGCATCTGGTATAAAATCTAAATAAACAATATTAACAGTGTCTTCTGCGGAACAATCAGTAGATGGCATATAAACAGTCCATTTAAAAGTATTCAAACCAAATTGTAATCCGTCAACAAAAGTTTGTGCATCAAGAGGGTCTGCAAAAGTTCCTGTGCCGTTAACTACAGTCCATGTGCCGATTGCTTGAATGACAACTTCTGCGTTTAGAACTGTGTTTGGCTCCATAATATTTTGATCTTCACCTGCATCAGCAAAAACTTCATTATTATTTATAATAACTTCATCAGAACCTGAACAACTACCTCTTGTTACAGTCCATTTAAAGACATTTGCACCTTGACCAATTGAAGTAACCAAAGTAACATTGGCA
>JAFGUD010000055.1 GCA_016938685.1 Bacteroidales bacterium
AAATTGAGTTCCACGGTGCGACTTTACACGGTAACCAACCGAAATAATTACATCGAGGTTGTAAATCTTTAAATTGCGCTGAACCTCACGTTTGCCCTCGGTTTGAACTGTCAAGTAATCCTTGACAGTTGTATTTTCCTGCAATTCGCCTTCTTCAAAAACGTTTTTTATATGCAGGCTGATGTTTTGTTTTGTAGTCTGAAAAAGTTCCGCCATTTGAACCTGCGAAAGCCAAACAGTTTCATCTTCCAGCCTGACATCAATTTTAGTTTGCCCGTCTTCGGTTTGATAGAGGAGTATTTCAGAATCGCTCATTTATTTATTATTTGCTTGATATTTTAAAAAATCAGAAAAGCCCATATTGTAAACTTTAATTTTATCATCAAAATAGCTGTAAAGATTTTCTGCTGTTTTAAGGGGCTTCATGTCCCAAGATTCAATAAATGGAAATATGTTCAAGGAAAAAATGTAATCCATATCGTTTTTTATGAAAGATGGGTCAACAATTTCAATTTTAAGATTATTATTATAACGTAGTGCAATTTTTATGGCTTCATTTACATGCTCATCGTTAAATGAATAACCAACAATAGTTATCTTATCTGCAGTATAGCAGTCATTATCAAAGGAGGAATGAAACTGTCTGAATGGTGTAAGTTTAGATTTTTGGGACTTTTGATATCCAGTTATAATATTTGATACTTGAAGCGTTTTACCTTTCTCAATTTGCATGGTAGCAACACTATCATTCATTTGCAAATGGATTCCTTTTAGTTGTACAATTTCAGGATTTGGCATTTGGTTTTTGTCAGTCGAAAGAACTTTCCAATAGGCAGAACCATGTAAATTATAATGGATATTTGATTCTGTATCTGAGGAAATTTTTAAAACATCAGCTCTTGAATAATAGTCGTCATTCTCATAGAATCCATCAAAACAATGAATATTTTCTTCTTCTAAAATACTGTTAAACAAATTATCATAATTCAATGTGTAAAGCCGAAGAATACTTGTTTCATGGATTTTTTTTAGCCAATTTCTAAAATTTACACTATCTATACTTTCCGTATTAATTTTTGAATGACTGGGTGTTTTATATGAATATTGCGAAACTTTATTGCTGATTTGAGTTAAAAGAGCAGCCAACAAATGTTGTAAGAAAAACTGATTTGGGTTTTCATCAAAATGTGCATGCCCTGAAAAATTATAATCTTGTCCGAAAGGGATTTGTAACTGATATCCATGTTTACGGCTACCTCCTTTTATCGAGAAATTATAAATATTACATAGGTCATTCTCTGATAGAAAAGATTTTAATAAAGATGGTGTACGTTTTTCTGTATCAATTTCTGAATTATAAACAATTAATTCTTCAATAATATTTATAATGGTTTCAAAATTCACTTCTGAATCTGTATAACCACATTTTCTTAGGCGCTGGTAAATAAACTCTGTTATTTTGATTTCAGAGTTTTTCAATGTAAAACCAGATTTACGAATTAACTTGGTTATTTCAGGAGTTGAAGGAGCTTTCCAATCAATAACTGCCCCTGCTCCAAATAAAAAGATTTCTCGTTTATTTTTCATTAACTCCCCTCCACAATTTTAATTTCATCATCCGACAAACTGTACAATTCATAAACCATCCGGTCAATCTCTTTGTCGGTTTTTTCGATTTCGGATTTGATGGTTTGGGCTTCAGCTTTTTTGGATTCAAAAAGCTCCATCCATTCCATTTCATCAGATTTTGATAACTTTTCTACACCTGATTTCTTTATTAAATTTTTAAGTTCCTTAATAAATTCCTTAAAATCCAATTCTTGCCAGTTACTAAGTTTTTTATTTAAAGTAATTGAGAATTGACTATTGAGATATTTTATGAATTTGTTGCGAGTATCGAACAAACGATTCTTGCTTTCTTGGAGTTTTTCTACTATGCTTTTTATTTTTCCTTTTGAAAAATTCTTTGGAATAGGAAATTCTTTAAGCCAGTGTAATCTAATTTGAGGAAAAGTTTCCTTTTTAGAGAAAGCATTTTCCTTTAATAAAAAGCCAGCAAATGTTGAGTTAAGAATACCAAGGATGTCTAAAATATCAAACTCGTTGTTTGTTAAGCCATAGCTAAATAAACTTTGTTCATAGTAAAATTGTGAATCGTCAAAAACAGCAATTATTTCATTTCCTGTTTTGCGAATTAAAATTTTTTCACGCTTGAACATGCTCTCATCTCTTAATCTTATGTCTGTTGCTGTATGTTCTTCAATTGCTTTCTTATCACGGCAGCAATACAATCCAGACCATTCCAGAAAATACCTATCTATATCCTTTCCAAGTAACATTGGATGAAATGAATCAGATGCTTTATTTGTTTGAAAAGCAAAATTTTTAGCAGGACCAACTACCTTAACTCCGTCACTCCATATTCCAATTTCATCAAGAGTAATAGAAAACGCTTTAACTTTATTTGATAATCTAAGTGTTTTTTTATCACTTGAAATAGGAATTATGAAGTTTGTTTTATCAATGGTAGTGTAAGAAACATTCGTGAAATCCAAATTAATGGTTATTAGATTTTTTGATTCTAAGAATCTAATTCCACTATTGCAAAGTCCTCTATCGATTGTAAAAACAATTGAATCTACCGAAGCATCCTCAAAGACATCTTTACCTAAAAAAACAATTTCAGATAACTCATTTTTTGCTAAGGCTAACTTTCTTAGTTTGGTCGCCTGTACAATTGAAATCCATGTTTGGGGAGTAATTAAAGCTATATGAGAATTTGTAGGTTTTGAAATAATAAAACACTTTTCGATAAACAGTTGGTACAATTCAAACTTACCTTCAGCCGTTTTGTACATTTTCCTAACATATTCTTTTTCAACTTCATTGATAGAACTACTTCGACCTGCATACGGTGGATTACCAATTACAACATCAAAACCGCGATTTGTAAATATTTCAGGAAATTCGTTTTTCCAGTTAAACGCCTTTTCCCCGGCAACTTCGGGGTCGTCAATTAGCGAGTTTCCGCATTTTATATTGTTGCTAAGTGTATTCAGTTTTCGTCCTTTTTGGGCGGTTCGCAGCCACAGCGAGAGTTTGGCAATTTCAACCGATTCTTCGTTCAGGTCAACGCCGTAAATGTTTTTCTCCAGAATGTCGGTGGTAATGTTGGAGAAAATAATTGCCCCGCCTAAAAGTTGTCCACGCAACTCGTCAATTTTACGGTGTTCGTTTATCAGGAATTCCAACGCCTGGTTTAAAAAAGCCCCCGAACCACAAGCTGGGTCAAGAATGGTTAACGTTAAAAGCCAGTTCCGGTAATCGTCGAGTTTTTTGTCAAGCGATTTTACA
>JAFGUD010000419.1 GCA_016938685.1 Bacteroidales bacterium
CGGATGGAAAGTCGTTCAGTTAACTTGTCTTCTTTTTCAATTTGTTTTCTTTTGAACCTTGCCATTTTTTATTTTGAAGGTAGATATTGTCTGACAGAGAGAAAAGGACACATTTTTGAGTGTGATATCGCTTTTTGGAGCAAATATTTTGAGCTTACTTCCGGAAGGATAAATACCTGGTGCAATTTGTCCTTTCAACTCCGAGACAATTTCTCCAGTTTCAATGAATTATTCACTTTAATATTTTGCAAAATGAACACAGTAACAGTTACTATTTTTGAAAACACTTCAAAAGGGAAGGACCTTTCAATCGTATTGAATGAGCTGGCAAAAACAGGAATGGACATCCGGCTCCGGAACAGTGGTAATGTTTCAAAATGGAGTATTACCGAACGTACCGGAAAAGAACAAGCTTTAATTGGATTGCTCCGCGAGTTGCAACCCGGAGTAGGATTTAGCATTCAAACGGAACAAAAAAGCAGGTTGGAGCAATTATCGGAGGAGTTTACCAGCGATTAACCAGGCAGAAAAGTAAAAAGAGAAGCATTGAGCCTCTCTTTTTTCATATCAATAACCTCACTATATAACGGAGTGGTTAATAAATAAGATTAATTACTCGCAAGATAGTATCTTTTTGATAGAAAATAAAAATTATATTAGAATATTGTCAAATGTTTTATTTAATTACGCCCTGAATGTTCTTTAATTCCTGGATAATTCGGGTTACTGATTTTCCGCTTTCTTTTGATTCCTGCTGAATTAATGCACTTTTTGAATACCTGGGAATATCAATGTATTTGCGAATAATCGAGAGGGCTTCATTTTTACCGTAATGACGGAAGAAATTAATAAAATGACTGATTTTAATTTCAACTCCTGAAATTTCATTATTTGTATTTTTACCGGATGCATCTATTAATGGTGGAATAAGTCCCAGGGCTTCTGAATGGTCTTTAATAAGTTCGTTAATTTTTAAAAATTCAATAAGTTCAAACATTGACGTTAACATCCTTAACTCTTTCAGTTCTTCCCAATTTTCATTGGCTAATTCAATTTTACGTTTATCGTGGTCAGCAAAAATTTTGAGGGTTTCGTATTGTTCTTTTAGGTTTCGAAAATCATTCTGTAGTTTTTCATAATTAAGTTCCAGTAACCGGGTTTTTGAGTTGTCATTTTCAATTTCAAACAAATCAGTGAATGAAATATCCAATGCTGCAGCAATTCCTTTCCCTACTTCAATTGTAACTGATTTTGTAAATCCTGATTCGATTTTACCATATGCAGCTTGGGAGATACCCACCTTTTCAGCCATTTCTGCCTGACTATATCCCCTTTCCTTTCGCCTTTTTTTTATTTTTTCCGAATAATACATGAATACAAAAGTAAATATTTTCACTTGAATTATTATCAAATCTGATAACAGATAACATATTTATAAAAACATTATTCTTTTTATTTTTGATTTTAGCACAATTATTTTAGATTTGCATCTAATTGTTTTAATATAAATAGCAATCATGGAGAAAATAAAACAAGTTATTAAACAAAAAGAAGAAAAGTGTTTCCTTTTTTGTCCGAACCGAAATTTTTATACAACTGTCGGAATAAATCAAAAGCGATGGGGGCAAATTTACCGTGGAAAAACTGAACCAACCATCTCAGAGGCAAAGGCCATTGCAGATTTTTTTGAAATACCTGTTACAGAACTCTTTCAATAATGGAAAAACAAGTAATCATTATCACAACAGAAAGCCAGTTGGAAGAGACATTCCAGAAGGTTGCTGAAAAAGTTTGGGGGCAAAAAGAGCCACAAAAAGATTACGATTCCGACCGCCTTACCAGGCGCGAAGCTTCCAAGTTCCTGGGTTGCTCATATCAAACAATTTACAACTATTTAAAGCAAGGCCTACTAAGAGAACACGGAATTCAGAAAAAGAAATTCTTTCTCAGAAGCGAGTTGATTGAATTTATTACCAACAACGATAAAAAAACTATTAATCAATAATTTACATAAAAACCACAATGGAAATTTCGATAGATGCAAAAGAAATTCGCTCAACGAAAAGAGCACTCAGCTTTTTGCTGAATTACGCAAAAATAAGAGGGATAAACATGGAAGAATTGGCAAAAAAAATACAAAATACGCCGGCATACCTCTACAATTTGCCTCGTAAAAAACACCTCGTTTTCGAGGAAATACGGGTAATTGCCGAGGCTCTGGATTTGCAGGCCACAATCAACTTCAACAATAAAAAATAAAAAAAGTAAAATCATGGAAAAATTTGAAAAATTACAGGAATGGGTGAGCAACGTTATTACCAAACGGATTGACCCTGAG
>JAFGUD010000420.1 GCA_016938685.1 Bacteroidales bacterium
TTTTCATAAATTAGTTGAGCGTGTTGTAAATTTTCGATATTCTAATGAAGATTTATTATAGGTGTCTATTGTTGAGTAATCCTAATTATTTATATTTCAACATCGGTCTATGCAAATGGGCTTCTCAATTATGGGTATTATGGTTATGGAGTATATAAGTCAAGTGATGGTGGGAATTTATGGGAAAGGATTTATGGGAATATCAATGAAAAAATATTTGTAGGGCAAATCTTATTATCATCCACAGACGGTACAATTTTCATTGCGGAATCGAGAGGTATTGCCAAAAGTACCGATTATGGAAATAATTGGTATTTAGACACGTTCCCTTCGGGTACAGATATTCGATCTTTGACACAAAATCCAATAAACACCGATCAATTAGCAATAGCTGGTAGAAATACTTTTTATATTACCTCTGATGGAGGAAATAATTGGGAGGATAAATCTTCTTGTGTGAACTTTAATGCTTGGTTTGGGGTAGATTATAGTAAATCTGGGGCATTATGGGTAAATGCTCGCAGAAAAACTAATTCTAGTAGTGTTGACAAATATTCAGATATTTTAAAATCAAATAATAATGGGCTGACATGGGAAAATATTCCATCTTTAATTTACACACAAACAGAAAATTATTATCCTGGTCCAGATGTACATATAAAAGTTTTAAACGACAGTTTGTTTTTTGCAGGAGGTGCTACCTTAGCAAAATTCACTTTCAATTCCTCAACTAATACATACATTTCAGTAGTTGATGCTACAGAATATTGGGGCAGTAATACTCACGCAGATATAAGAGATATTTGTTTTCCAATTGATTCAAACTATAATTTAGGTTTTATTGTGACTGATGGCGGAATAAATAGAACAAAAACTGGAGGAAATAATCAAAGTGAATGGAAACGCATATACGGCAATCTTGGACTAAATGAATGTTATTCTGTCGCAATTTCTGAGCAAGAATCTGAAATAATGATTATTGGAACACATGACAATGGAACATATAGAAGAGATTCTAGTGGTATCTGGAAGAATATTTATCTTGGAGATGGAGGAACATGCTTTATAAGTAGTGATTTTTCTAATGATAGTATTGCTTTCTGTACCTCTGGGCCAGGTTCTCCATGTACTCTACATCGTTCAGATGATGGAGGAGAACACTTTAATGCAGGCTCTACATCTTTTCACAAACACGATTCTCCTTTATTACAACATCCTGATTCAAGTAATATTTATTATAAAGGATTAACTTATGGTGACGCACAACCGGTAATAATGAAATCTATTGATTCGGGAGGTAATTTTGATACTTTGATTAAATTTAATAATGCTTGGGGTAATGTAAGTGCAATGGGACAAAGCAAGAGTAACCCAGATTATTTTTATTTCGCTACTTATGATAGTTATAATAGTGTTGACGGTTTTACTCCATATTTTGGAGCATTGGCTCCCCAAACCACATGTTATAAATTTGGGGAAATTTATTTAGACAACAAATACGCAAAAATAACAGAAATAGATGTTAGTCCAACAGACGAATCACTAATTTGGCTAAGCGTAGGTAATTTTCTTGAAGGCAAAAAAGTTTTTCAGAGCACCGATGCCGGATTAACTTGGACAAATATCAGCTATAACCTAGATAACATTCCTGTAAATACAGTAAAATACGACCAAAATACCAATACTTTATTTGTTGGAACAGATGTGGGTCTGTTTTATCTTAATGAAGCTACCAACGGCACAGACACAGTATGGGAACGCTACGGCGATTTTCCATTGGTAATTTGTAGCGACATAAAAATAAACAATG
This sequence comes from Bacteroidales bacterium, assembly GCA_016938685.1. Classification (GTDB taxonomy): domain Bacteria; phylum Bacteroidota; class Bacteroidia; order Bacteroidales; family JAFGUD01; genus JAFGUD01. The sequence goes on from JAFGUD010000420.1 coordinate 1,811, forward strand.
CAACAAGTCAAATAATAGCCGCTACTTATGGCAGAGGAGTCTGGCGTGCAGATATCGGCTGTAATACTACTCCCGGTGAGGTAAGTGTAGAAGTTAGTACTACTTTTTCAGAAGACAAACAATTTAGAAATGTTGTTTATATCGAAGATGGAGGAACTCTAACTTTATCCAATGCTGAGTTTAAATTTATCCCCGATGCCCAAATAATAGTTCAACCTGGAGGAAAATTGATAATAGATGGAGCCAAATTAACAAGTTCATGTGGAGAACCATGGAAAGGAATTATTGTGTTAGGAGACTCAACACTTTCACAACAAGATGACAGTTATCAAGGTGTAGTAGAAGTTAAAAACGGAGCAATAATAGAAAACGCTCTTAGTGCAATATTTGTTGGAAACCCTGATAATCCGGGTAATAATCAATCAGGAGGTATTGTGAGAATTTATAGTGCTATTTTTAGAGACAATAAAGCTTGTGTTGAAATGACTAAATATCATAATTTTGCATTTAATAATCCAATTTATAGGATAAGTAATAAAAGTTACATTATAAATAGCACTTTTGAAACCACCGACTATTTAGCTAAATATGACTTAAATCCATATTCATATATAGCTCTTTGGGAAGTTGACGGCATTCATATATCAGGAAATACTTTTACAAACCTAAATCCGGAAGCATACACAAGCACTACAAAAGGTAAAGGAATTGTTTCCACAAGTGGCGGATTTTACTCTTATGATAATACTTTTGAAAATCTAAGCTACGGGATTTATGCAACAGATCCTGATTTAGTGTCCGATATTTCTGTTACAAATACCGATTTTGTAGATAACAATACAGGTATTTTGATTGATGCTGTAGATTATATTACTGTTCATCATAATAATTTTGAAATACCTGATATATCATGGGTGTATGGTATTTATGCTATTGATAATACAACAACATTTATCGTTGAAGAAAATAATTTTACAGGGCAGTCAAATGCATTAAGTTGGGGTGTATATTCAACAAATAATTCAGCTACATTTAATCTGTATTTGAATAATTTTAATGATTTATTTAATGGGATTTATGGTTCAAGTTCAAGTTCTATGAAATTTGAATGTGATTCATTTCAGGATAACAGCACAGATGTTTATATTTCTTCAAATGGAGCTTCATCAAATCAGGGGTGGCGTTTTGAAGCCGCCGGGAATAAATTTTTGGGTAGTTGCTCAAGCACCTCAGACATTTACAGTTTAATGACTATATATTACAAATATTTACCTGCTGCCACTGATCCTCCAAGTTGTGTTACTTCAAATGTACTTCTTTCTACCTCAAATTATGCAAATGCCTGTGCATCTAATTTTGAAAGTAGTGGCGGAGATGAGCAAAAAGGAATAGATGAATTAACTGCTCTTGCATTGGAAATTACTCAAAAAGAAGCTCTTTTACTCGAACTCACAGATGGTGGTGACACTCCCGAAACAATTAAAGATGTTGCAACAGCAGAACCTGAAGAAGCATTGATATTAAGAAACAATTTGCTTAGCAAATCACCTAATCTTTCAGATACTGTAATGCATCAATCAATAACTGTGGAAGATGTTTTGCCGTCATTGATGTTAACTCAGATTTTATCTTCAAATCCACAAGCAGCCAAGTCTGATAAAGTGCAAAATGCTCTTGATAACCGACAAAATCAATTACCTCAATATATGCGTGACGAAATAGATAAAGGGAAAGATACTTTATCGCCAAAAGAGGAACTAGAAAGTGAAATTGAATGGTTAAAATCAAGAAAATACAGGTTATTTAGTCAAAAACTTTCCGACTTGGAATTGGACACTAATCAGCAAGATGTTATAGAAATGATGCTAGTTGAGGATAATTCTTTACAGAGCAAATATAAACTTGTAAGCTTTTATCTGACAAATAACAATATAGCCGAAGCTTCTAATGTTTTTGATGATATTCCTCAACAATTTGTTTTAACTCCAAAAGAACAAGTGGAATATGAAACAATGTCGTTAGTTTTTGAAATACAATTGGCTTTGAAAAAATCAGGGAAATCATATTTTGATATGGACAGCCTTCAAAAAGCCACAATATATGAATTAACCGAGGATACTCTTCATAGAGCCGGAAGTGTTGCAAGGTCAATTATTTCATTAGTTGATGGAGTTGAGTACAATTACAGAGGGTATATTCCAATATACGAGGAAGAAGTGTTCAAAACAGAACAACAACCAAACCCGATTTTTAAATTTAATTTGTTCCCAAATCCTGCAAATGATTATTTTATTGTTGATTATGATTTTGCAACTTTTGATTTCAAAAATGCTTCATTTAATTTACAGAATACCGGAAACAAAATTATTTATTCTGAAAAATTAGAAAACAAAGCTTATCAGTTTCTAGTTGAAACAGAGTCAATAAGACCCGGATTTTATATTGGCAAATTATATGAAAACGGCAAAGAAGTTTCTAGTCAGGGAATTGTTATCAAACAAGATCAATTATCGGTTCAGGAAAAAGCAGATGCTGAAAAATTACTTGCAGATTTTGAAAAAGAGACAAATAAAACAATGATTGTTTATCCAAATCCGGCAGGCGATTATGTGATTGTAAACTTCTTCTCGACACCACAAGGAACAAAACAATTATTACAAATAACCGACAATACAGGTAGGGTAATAATTTCTGAAAATATTTCCGAAAACACTTCTGATATAAAACTAAACACAAGTATTTTACCCACAGGTGTTTATGCTGTGAATTTTATTGTTGATGGAGTGGTTGTTGCTTCGAAAACTTTGATAATAGAATAAACAGAAATTAACTATAAAAAAAACGTGCTTTCAATCTCGGAAGCACGTTTTTTTTTATGAATTTTCGGCAATAGATGAGACTAATTTTCCCCAAATTTCTCAAAATTTTCGCCATAAGTATCGCTAAGAACTTTAAATTCAGTTCTACGATTAAGTTCATGACAAACTTCGCGTTGTTCTTCTGATTGTAGCGCCATAATAAATGATTCTGATAAAACATCTCCAACCTCTAAAAAAGGATAAGTTCTGGCAGTTAGAACATCTACAACATAAGGTTCTGTTTCTCCATATCCTTTTGCTTCAAGTCGGTCTTCTTTTATTCCATTTTGGATAAGATAATCAACTACTGACTGAGCACGCCCTTGTGATAATTTTAAGTTGGCTTCGTCTGAACCACGAAAGTCTGTATGCGCACTTAATTCTATAGTAATATTAGAATTTAATTCTAGGATTTCAATCAATTCATCAAGAGCTACTTTAGATTCTTCTCTCAAAGTTGTTTGACCAAAATCGTAACGAATATTAGGAATTTTAATCGAAATTCCACTTGGTTTCATATACAATTCAGTTTCAAATACTTTCCCATCTTCCTCAACTCCTTTTGTAGATACACTTCCGGTTGCTTTTAAGAAAGTCTTTTTATCGGTAAGAATAATATAATCAACTTCCTCTTTTAATTTCACAGAAAAAGCTCCTTTATCGTCGGTTTTCAAATTATTTTTACTTCCATCGCTACCTGTAATTTCAACATTAACATCCATAAGGTAAGCATGGTTTATGTCGTTGATCACAAAACCTTTAAGGGTAATAGACAATGGTTTTTCCCAAAACCTATAAATATCATCACCTTTTGTGCTACTACGATTACTGGATAAGTATCCTCCTTTAGTATAAGGGTTGAAAACAATTCCAAAATCATTAGCAAAAGAATTTACAGGAGACTGCATATTTTCGACAGTCCAGCCTCCGCCTTCTTTTGTAGTGGCTTTATAAATATCCAGTCCCCCCATTCCTACTCTACCGTCAGTTGAAAAATAAAGATTTCCTTCGTTATCACAAGCAGGATAAAGTTCATCATATTTTGTATTAATATCAGCACCAAGATTTTTGGGAGCAGACCATTTTGAATTTTTATCCCGTCGGGTAATCATCCATATATCTTTTCCTCCTATTCCTCTTTTGTCATCAGAAATAAAATAAAGAGTAAGCCCGTCGTGAGACAAAGCCGGATGCCCAAGAGACATTGCAGTATCTGCTGTTGATTCGGCTGAAATTTCAAGTAGCTGAGGAGCGCCCCATTGATCGCCGGAAAATTCAGAGAAATATATTTTACATCCTGCATCTTTACCTTCAATAATGGGACAATATGTATAAAACAATATACGCCCGTCGTTTGAAACAGTACAAGAACCGTCATCGTATTCAGAATTAATTGAACCGGGAACAGGAACCGGCACAGTCCAAATTCCTTTTTTATCCTTTTTGGACACAAAAATGTCAGCAAAGTTCACACCTGAATTTGAATTAACATAATTTCCGTTGGTGGTGCTTCGGGTAGAAGTAAAGTAAATAGTATTTGTATCTTTCCCTGAAAAAGAAGGTGCAAAATCATTATCTCGAGAATTAATAATATTGACCTCTTCAACAATAAATCGTGTTGGATTCTTAATCCAAACTTGTGCAATTTCGCAAGATTTTAACCCGTTTTCACCACGTTCATCACTTGGCACAAGGTCCTTGTAATTAGCAAAATACTCTTTGGCCTCATCATACAAACCTCTAAGCATATACGCTTCTGCCAAATACAAATTAACCAAGGGATCTTGATATTTGTACAAAACAGCTCTTCGAAGCCACATTATTGTGTTTTTAGGGTCGAGCATATATTTAGAACAAACGCCTGCTTTGTAGGATATTTCTGCTTTTTCTTCTTTTTGTTTTGCTTTTGGAAAAATTTTAACATAAAGTTCGTAAGCTTTCAGATATTCACCTGAGTTAAAATATTCGTTTGCTTTGAGCATTTTTTTACTTTGAGCATTTCCTATAGAAGGCAAAAAGAATAAAAATGCACATGTTAATATTAGAATTGAAAATTTCTTCATAACAAAGTGTTTTGAATGTTTATTTTTTCCCGATATCCGATATTGGTTATAGGGTATTTAAGTTTAGTAAGTTGTTAAAAATCCGACTTTTTTCTTTTCAAAAAGTTAGTCAATACTCTATTCAATCAATCATTATTCCAAAAATATGAATATAGCCAAATTATTTAACCCGCATTATTCATAAATAATGCTGACGATTAAGAACAACTAACAAATTCAGGTGTTTTTCAAACACCTAAATTTGAGTTGTTCTAAGTCGCGGTTAACTGAATTACAGCCCATATTCTTAAGCACATTCATAAAAATTTCATTATTTTTATGAATAATCCAGGTTAATAAAGTAGCTATTCTACAATTTGCATTTCATCTATAAGATATCCTGCGCCAGCATATTTATCAACAATAAATAACACGTATCGAATATCCAACATAATATTTCGACAATAATTTGGGTCAAATTTAATATCACTCATTGTACTTTCCCAACATCTGTCAAAATTAACGCCAATTAATTCTCCATTTGCATTTATTACAGGACTTCCTGAATTACCTCCGGAAGTATGGTTATCTCCTATGAAACAAACATGTATTTTTCCGTCTTTGTCAGCATATTTACCGTAATCTTTTGCATTATACAATTCCTTTAATTTTTCAGGAACATTATAATCGTAAATTTCAGGGTTATCTTTGGCAATCACGCCGTCGAGAGTTGTAAAATAGTTGTAAACAAAACCGTCAAAAGAACTAAAACTTTTAACAGAACCATAAGCTACTCTTAATGTGAAATTTGCATCAGGGTAAAATATTTTGTTCGGTTGCATTTCCATTTGTGCCTTCATATACAAATGATCTAAACTGTCTTTCTGGTCTGAGAGACTACCAAATTCGGGAAGTATTTTATCGATATACAATGCTCTAAAATTCTCAAAAAGAATTAAATACGGATCTTTTAATAAATCAACTTTTGTATAAATTGCATTTTCACCATATTCTTCTTTATATTTAGAACTGCCATTATAATATTTTGAAATAAAATCCTTAAGCTTTTCTTGATTTGGGAAAACTGATTCTTCATACAAATTATGAACATATTCCTTGATATCTCCATTAAATTTATATTGAATATCATTATAAAAGGCCGGGAAAAAATTTTCGTCAACATCGGAAAAATAAAACAACATCATTTGAGTGAAAATTTCCTCGTCTATAACTGGATCATAGTCTTTCAACATTTTGTCAACAGCTTCGACAGCTTCTATTTTCAGGCTGTCTATTTTTTCAAAATCTTCTTCCTTTGAAATTTTATCAAGTCTTTTGTAAACGGAATTATAAATACGCCAAACATCTGAATAATAGGCACATTCAATAAAATAATAATATGCTTTCTGATAATTTACTATCTTAGTTTCCACTTCTTGGTAGGTTGATAATATGTTCTTATACATACTTCCATTATTAGTTTTCTTTGCCCATTTCTGGAATTTCTTTTCAAATTTTTGTTTTTCTTTAAGAATATCGATTGTTTTGAGCCCCATATTTTGTCCAATCCATTTTTTCCACGCATTAGCTATACTTGATTGTTTTGCAGCATATTGAATTCGGGTTTTTTTGTCACCTGCCATTGCTTTGTTAATAACATCAAGTTTTGCTTGTCTCAACTTTATTCGATCAGGATTTTCAAGATTGATAATATTATCAACAGTAAAACTTGGAATATACTCCTGAGTATGACCTGGATAGCCAAATATCATAGTAAAATCCCCTTCTTGCACTCCGCCAATATTTATTGGAAAGAATTTTTTGGGCTTATAAGGTTTATTTTCAGGAGAATACTCAGCCGGATTGTTATTTTTATCAGCATAAATTCTAAACATTGAAAAATCCCCTGTATGACGAGGCCAAACCCAGTTATCAGTATCTCCGCCAAATTTACCAATTGAAGAAGGTGGCGCTCCAACCAAACGAATATCTTTAAACTCTTGTGTAACCATCACAATAAACTGGTTACCATAAAAGAAACTTTCTACAACTGCATCATATTTACCGTCATTTTTTTTAACTATTTCGTTTTCAATAACTGTACAAACACTGTCGATTTTTAAATCTCTGTCATCCATAGACATAGTTTCGTCAAAAACAGCTAAAACTCGTTTGGAAACATCTTCCATGTAAATCAAAAAAGTGACGGTTAATCCCGGATTTGGGAGTTCTCCGTCCATAGAACCGGCCCAAAAGCCATCGGTAAGATAATCGTGTTCTACTGTGCTATGAGATTGAATATTTGAGAAGCCGCAATGATGATTTGTTAAAATAAGTCCTTTGTCAGAAATAAGTTCTGCAGTACAACCACCGCCAAAAACCATAACCGCATCTTTAAGTGAAGCCTGATTAACATCATAAATATCACTTGCAGTTAACTTAAATCCCTTTTCCTGCATTTCCTCAATGTTGTATTTGTCTAAGAACAACGGAATCCACATTCCTTCATCAGCAAAAACTACAATAAAACTTAGCAAATAAACACTAAGAAAAACTAACTTCTTCATACTTATATTTTTATTTTTTGTTATAATTTTTCGGCGTCTAATTTAAAAACTTTTGGCTAATTTATGCTTTTTTTTTGACGAAAAAAGCTGTTAAACAGAATTTTTAACAAAAAAAAAGCCAGATATTAAGGTATCTGGCAAGATTTTCAAAAACTCAAACATTAAGCGTCTGCATTTCTTCTAATTTGTTCAATATAAATTGCTTTTTGCATCTGATCTCTTTTAACTTCAGATGGTTTTTTAAAAGCTTGTCGAGCACGGATTTGTTTGATAACTCCTGTTCTCTCAAATTTTCTTTTGAAACGTCTTAATGCTCTGTCAATGTTTTCTCCTTCTTTAACTTTTACGATAATCATAGTAAACTCGAGTTTTAATTAAAATTTGCAAATTTTCGGTCTGCAAAGGTAATATTCTTTTTTATAAAACAAAAAAAACATCAATCTACTGTCAAATATCTTTCCAATTTATTAAAAATCTGTTCATCAATAACATTCTGCGTTTTCAGCTGACTTACAGACGTATAAAACCCATTCTTCTTTCTGTAATTTAAAATTAAATTGGCTGTTTTTGAGTCAATATACGGATGTTTTACCAAATCGGTGTACTCTGCAAAATTAATGTTTATTTTTTTCAAATCTATCGTTGAAATAACTAAATATGGTTCAATATTATCAAAAGTTTCGGGTTTTATTCCATACACTTCGCTCACCTGATAAATATCAACAAAACCGCCCATACTTTCACGATATTTGACAATTCTTTCGGCATAGACAGGTCCAATTCCGGGCAATTTTTTAAATAAAGCTGTATCAGCAATATTTACATCTACCGTTGGAATACTAACCGGTTCATAAACTTTTTTCTCTTCTTTTTGAATAACAATATATGGCTCGAAAATTTTATACTCACTTTCTGAAATCACATACATTTTTGCAAAATCTTCTTTTTTGAGAAATTTTCCGCCTTTATTGCGATAATTATTAATGGTAGTAATTTGTTTTTCAGACAAACCAAGTTTGCTAAAATCCTCATTAGTAGCTGTATTTGGATCAAACTCGAAAAGAATCCTCTCAACTTGTTCTTTATTTTCTTTTGGCTTATTGTAGTTATATGGTGCTTCTTCAGGTAAATCAATAAACGGTTCTAATATTTGATATTGTTTTGTTCTGATACCGTATATTTTTCTAAAATCATCTTTAACAACAAATCGTCCTCCTTTACTTGTGTAATTATTTATTGTCCCTATCTGTTTTTCTGTTAATCCGAGTTTTAACCATTCTTCGTTTGTTGTTGTATTAGGATCAAACATAAAAAGATCAAGAGAATCGTATCTGGCAATAATAAAACTATCTAATTTAGAAACATATTCTGTTTCAATAGGCTGCAATGAAACAAGAAAACTATCGACTTCTGCCGAAAATTCAGCATAATCAAATTTACTTTCATTTTTAACAAAGAAAGGCATTAAAAAATTGATTATCAGCAAAATAACAGTAAACGAAAGAAGAGAAATAATTCCGATTCTATCTCTTCTACGAAAAGTAAAATATTTTTTAAAATCGATTGCCATCAGAAAACTTTGCGCAAAAATAAATTTGATTTTATTTATACCAAAAGAATTTTGACAAAATAAAAAACCCGATAAATCATCGGGTTTTTCTTCACTAAATCAATATTTTTAAAGATCTTTTCTCCAATTTCCATGAATATTGCAATATTCTCTAGCAGAAACAGCTCCTGTTGCGTCTGTTTTGAAAATTGCTTCTGGTTTTTCACCAGGTTTTAGGAATTTTGTGTGTACTTCATCACCTACTATAAGCTGAATCCACTCAACATAATGAGCATCAACCATTGGGTGCTCGGTAGACCCAACATATACTCTGTATCCTCCATCAATTTTTTCTATTACCGGAACATGTTTTTCAACTGAAGAATCGGCTGTTTGTTCTTCCATAAAAGTCATTTTGTCGCCACAGCAAACTGGATGTGCGCCACCGTCCATTACTTCTACAATTTGTCCGCATTTTTCACATTTGTATATTTGTCCTCTTTTAGTCATGATATAAAATTTAAAAAGTTAATAAATCTGCTCAAAAATAAGACATGCTTATCTTATTTGCAAATTTTTTTGTTTAAATTACGTTAAATATTTTTCAAATTTTGGATAGCTTCTTCTGGATTGTTAGATTTAAAAACACTGCTACCTGCAACTAAAACATCAACTCCTGCTTGGTATAACTTTTTATTATTAGTAAAATCAACACCTCCATCAACCTCTATTAGCGCTTTGGAATTAGTTTCATCAATCATTTTTCTAAGTTGTTTGATTTTTTTGTAAGAATTTTCAATAAATTTTTGACCGCCATAACCCGGATTTACAGACATTATCAATACTAAATCTAAGTCTTCGATTATGTCTTCCAAAACAGAAACAGGAGTATGCGGATTAAGCGAAGCTCCGGCTTTCATTCCTACGGATTTAATATTTTGAATTGTTCTGTGCAAATGCGTACAAGCCTCATAATGAACAGTTAATATATCTGCCCCACTCTTTTTAAATTTTTCGATATATTTATCGGGTTGAACGATCATTAAATGAACATCAAGCGGCTTTGTCGCCAACTTTTTTATATGTGAAATTATTGGGAATCCGAATGAAATATTTGGCACAAAAACACCGTCCATTATATCAAGATGAAACCAGTCGGCTTCGCTTTTGTTGATTAAATCAATATCTGATGCTAAATCATTAAAATTTGCAGATAAAAATGACGGAGATACATAAATTTTTCTCATATTTGTAAAAATTTTATTATTAAATAAAAGTCAAATATAATTGTCATATCAATTATTTCAGACAAAAAACTAAAATAATTTTCTTTGACAAAAGATAACTTTATAATTACTAAAAGTGAAAATTCTTATAGTTAGTGCAACAAAGAAAGAAGTAGATCCAACAATTAACTTTTTTCAAATATCGACACAAAATAAAGAAAATTTTTGGACTGTTGATTTTTTAGACCACGAAATAAATTTTTTAATCAGCGGAATTGGCTGTTATTCAACCATTTACGAGCTTTCAAAAATATTAACCAAACAAAAATATGATTTGGTTGTTAATGTCGGTATCGCTGGTTCATACGAAAAATCCATCGGGATTGGGCAAGTTGTAAATGTTTATTCTGAACAAATCGGCGATTTAGGTATTAACGACAGAGGAACATTCAAGACTGCTTTTGAAGAAAAATTTATTTCTGCAGATAAAGAACCTTTTACAAATACTGAATTAATAAATTCAAATACTGATTTGTTTAAATTTTTATCTAAAGCAAAAAAAGTTAAGTCACTAAGTTTAAACACAGTAAGTGGACACAAACCCAAAATTGAAGAATTAAAATCCAAGTTTAATGTAGATATTGAGAATATGGAAGGAGCTGCTGTTTTCTACGTTTGTTTAAAAGAAAATCAGCCATTTTTGGAAATTCGTTCCATTTCTAACTTTGTTGAACCCAGAAGCAAAGAAAAATGGGAAATAATGAAAGCAATCAGTAACCTCAACGATACTTTAAGAATGTTGATATTGGAGTTACTGAAAGCAATGTAATATAATTATCTGGATAATTTTTTAGATAATTCTACAATATGGTTTAAATATTTTTCATCAAAACCTAGTTTTTCTGCTATTTTCAAACAGATTTTGTACTCATGTTGATGAATTTCTCCATCAATCATAGACATTAAAACGGCTTCTGACAATTGATCTTCTTTTTCAACCAAATTCATAGGAATTATAAATTCAAGACTTTCAGCCGAATCAATTAAATCGTTTACATCTTTTTCGTTCAAACCATATTCTATTGCTCTATCTTTCAATAGCTCAAGCTCTTCGTTACTAATTACACCATCTGATGCTGCAACTGCAACTATATTTGCAAAATGTTCTAATTTGATTTTCTTTTCCATTTTAAAGTTTTTAAAATATTTTTTAGTTCTAATTACTTACAAACAAGAACAATACTGTTTTTAAGCAAATTATTTGTTTTCAAAATAATTTCTTGGTGAAAATAAATGTCTTACAAATCTAAACAAAATTTTTGGAGTAGTAAGAAAATTAATAGAATCATTATTTTTTTTACTTCTCATTATTCCTTTGTACAAAAAATGTGCTACTTCGTCAACTTTTGAGCCCAAAATATTAAATATTGAATGAAATTGTTTAATTTCTTTTTCGTTTGCGTGTTCCATAGGCGACACAATAAAGTCTGTAATAACCATTCCGGGACTCATTCTGCAAATTTGCACTTTTTTTCCACCTACTTCTTTTGCGAAAGATTCTGTAAAATAAGTTAATGCTCGTTTTGATGTTCCGTAAATCGTCATTTTATGTCCCATTCGTCCATCGCTTCCAAATCCTTCCATGTTAAATATTTTTCCTCCTCTCACAGCATTCATTTTGGAATACACTTTTTTAGTAATATTGGCAACTGTAATAAGATTGGTTTTCAAAATATTTTCGATTATTTCATCAGAAATTTCATGAACATTAAAATAAGGTTGAGAAATACCTGCATTATTTAACCAAATATCAACTCCGCCAAACCTTTCGTTCATAATATCAAAAGCTCTGTCAACAAAATTCGGCTCGTTTACACTTAGAACTAGCCTCGCAATATTTTCTGAATATTCCTTCAACTTTTCAGTGGCAATATTGAGCTTTTCAACAGAAGTTGAATTAATAAGCACCTTATGTCCATTTTTCAGAAATTCTTTTGCCATTCCGAAACCAATTCCTCTGCTACTTCCGGTAATTACAACATTCATTTACTACAACTTTTAAAAATAAACACTTAACTAATCTCAATTTTACAAATAATCAATATTTTTATTCTTAACAAAAGGCTCAATTGCTCGATTAAAAACTCCCTGAACATAAGCAATTGTCATTCCGTAATTTGTAACTGGAATTCCATTGTCAATTGCAGGTTTTAATCTGTTAACCAATTGTTTAGATGTAATCATACAACCTCCGCATTGTATTACAAGTGAATAATCTGTGATAGGTCTTTTTAAGTTATCCAAGCCAGAAACAACATCAAAGTTAAGATTTTTTCCGGAATAATTTGTCAACCAACGCGGAATTTTTACTCTGCCAATGTCTTCGCAGGATAAATGGTGTGTACAAGATTCCAGCAAGAGTACATTGTCTCCGTCTTTTAAATTGTCAATTTTTGGAGTTCCTTCAAGATATTTATCAAAATTTCCTTTCAAACGTGCTAACACTACACTAAATCCTGTTAATGGAATATCTTTTGGAACTGAAGCATCTGCTTTTAAAAATATAGAACTGTCTGTTATTGCTAAATCAGGTTTTATTCCGGTTTTACGCAAAAAAGCATCAACTTCTCTTTCTTTCAAAACAATTGCAACAGCATCATTATCAAGCACATCTCTAATCATTTGCACCTGAGGCAAAATTAATCTTCCTGCTGGAGCTTCTAAATCTATCGGCGTGATTAACAGCACAATATCGCCATAATTTATCAAATCGCCAATTAAAGAGGGTTGTTTGTACGAAGAATCAGGAATTGCTTTTTGAATGGTTTTTATAACTTCTTCGAGATTATTACAATTTAAAGAAGAAAACTCAACGACATAAGTATTATGTTCTTTTTCAAGTTTTTGTTTGAAGTTTTTTTCTAATAAAACTAAATCTGATTTATTGTGAACAATAATAAAAGGCGTTTTATAACTTTTAAATTCTTTTACCAATAAATTTTCAAAATCGCCAAAATTATTTTCAGTTATAACAAGAATTGCCAAATCAATAAGTTTTACCGTATCTAAAGTTTTATCTATTCTTTGTTTTCCCAAATCACCTTCATCATCAATTCCGGCTGTATCAACAAGAATAACAGGCCCAAATCCTGTAATTTCATAAGATTTTTTTACGGGGTCAGTTGTAGTTCCGGCAACATTTGAAACAATTGCTGTGGCTTGTCTTGTTATACAATTTATGAACGAACTTTTGCCGTAATTTCTGCGTCCGTAGATTCCTATATGTGGTTTTATTTCTTTGCCTTTTTTCATAATTTTTATAAGTTGTTGACTAAGATCTTACTGAGCATAGTCAAAGTCAAACATTATCTACTTTTGCATTATTACTCTCCAATATTGAGCTTCCGGTTGGATTTCTTCAACGTTAAAACTAATTTTATAAGTTGCTCCTCCTTCCTGATAATTTGCTTCTACGTCAAGAGTAGCAGATAAATTTTCCACTTCAGCTTTTGTAATTTGTTCTACAACTCCCATGTCGTTTTGCAAATAAGCATAAGCAGAACCGTAAGAATGTCCGCTCAAAGCAACTGGGAAATCATTACAAGAAATAAGTTTATAAGTTGAAGCAGCTGTGTTTTTTACAACAATTATTTCATAACCTTCGTAAAATTCTTCGCCTAAAAACTTCAAACATTTTGCAGTGTAAACATTATATTTTACATCATTTGCTACAAAAGAGGCATCAGGATGAGCATCATCAAAAACAAATGGAAACATACCATGAACCCAATAACTCGCTCCATCAAATCTGATTTTTAAATATGGTAGCATGTAAGTTTCTTGTTTGTAAATAAACTCATAATCATTTTGCGAAAAGCCAACTAAATTAGCAACATCACCGGCTTTTAAAATAACATCAGAAGCCGGCAAACCCTTATTATATAATAATATTGGAGAATCCTCAACAAAAACAACTTTGGGTTTAAAATTATCAACTGTATCAAATAATTTATTGACATTTTTAAAATCAACTGACTTAACAAGTGTAAAACTTTGAGAATTAGAAGTCAAAGCCAACAAAAAAAGAAAATTAAAAACGATTACCGATAATATAATTTTTCTCATAATATACTGTTTTGTAAATATATAAAAAACTAAAATAGATTCTGCAAATATAAAAAAAGGAAATTTACTTCATAGACTTTCAAAAAGCTTTTGATGAACTTCTTTCTAATTAAAATTTAATATTTCCCGGAAAATCAGCTTGAAAATAATCAAAAAATCATTACTATCTTTGCACAAAATTCAACAAAAAATGCAAAACCGAACACAACAACTTTATTCTGAAATCAAAAAACGTATTTTAGTAATTGACGGAGCAATGGGCACAATGATACAACGTTACAATCTTACTGAAAATGATTTTAGAGGGGGAAAATTTATAAACAACATAATTGATTTAAAAGGCAACAATGATATTTTATGCATCACAAAACCACATATAATCAAAGAAATACACGAAAAATATCTTTTAGCAGGAGCTGATATTATTGAAACTAATACTTTTAACTCAAATAAAATTTCTCAGGCAGACTACAACTTATCTGAAATAGTTTACGAACTAAATTTTGAAGCAGCAAAAATTGCTCGTGAAACAACCGAAAAATTTGATGAAATAAAATTTGTAGCCGGTTCGATTGGGCCATCAAACAAAATGCTTTCAATGTCGCCTGATGTTGAAAATCCTGGCTATCGGGCTGTAACTTTTGACTTTGTAGTTGATGCTTATACTCCTCAAATACAAGGACTTCTTGACGGTGGAGCTGATATTCTGCTTATCGAAACAATTTTTGACACTTTGATGGCAAAAGCCGTTTTGTATGCAGTGCAAACAGAGGCAGAAAAACGAAATATCAAAATTCCTATAATGATTTCGGGTACAATAGACAAAAGTGGAAGAATTTTATCGGGCCAAACTACTGATGCTTTTGTAAAAACCTTGTCAAATGTGGAATTATTGACAATTGGACTTAATTGTTCGCTTGGAGCGCATGAGATGCTACCCTACCTCACCGAAATGTCCCAAAAAACTCACATTCCAATTAGTGCTTATCCAAATGCCGGAATGCCAAACGAACTCGGCGAATATGACCAAACACCCGAAAAAATGGCTCTGGAAATTCAAAATCTCACTGTCGGAAATCTTGTGAATATTGTGGGAGGTTGCTGTGGAACAACTCCTGAACACATTAAAAAAATTGCTGAATTAGCTAAAAAAAGTTCGCCCCGAATAACTAAAACTACTGAAATCAAAACAATAATTACCGGTCTTGAAACACTAGAAATAATTCCCGAAAATAATTTTATAAATATCGGAGAACGAACAAATGTTGCAGGTTCTATGAAATTTGCAAGACTAATTGGCGAAAAAAAATACGATGAAGCCATTGAAATCGCCAGAAAACAAGTTGAAAGTGGCGCACAAGTTATTGATATTTGTATGGACGATGCAATGCTTGACGCTGAAAAAGAAATAATTACATTCCTGAACCTTTTACAATCAGACCCTGATATTGCACGTGTCCCAATAATGATTGACAGTTCGAAAAAGAATGTAATTTTTGCCGGGTTAAAAAATATTCAGGGCAAAGCAATTGTTAATTCTATTAGTCTCAAAGAAGGCGAAGAAGATTTTATTAAAACTGCAAAAGAGATAAAAAAATATGGTGCTGCCATAGTTGTTATGGCTTTTGACGAGCAAGGTCAGGCAACTGATTTTGAAAGCAAAATTAAAATAGCTAAACGTTCATATAAAATTCTTACAGAACAAGTTAATTTTCCTCCCGAAGATATTATTTTTGACTTGAATGTGCTTACAATTGCCACAGGAATTGAAGAACACAACAATTATGCTGTAGATTTTATAGAATCTGTAAAATGGATAAAAAACAATTTGCCACACGCTAAAACAAGCGGAGGAATAAGCAACCTATCATTCTCATTCAGAGGCAATAATACAATTCGCGAAGCAATGCACTCCGTGTTTTTATATCACGCCATAAAAGCAGGCTTGAATATGGGAATTGTAAATCCTGAAATGCTACAAATTTATGATGATATTCCGGCTGATTTACTAAAACTAACCGAAGATGTCATCTTTAATAAAACGCCAGATGCTACCGAAAAACTTATAGAATATGCAAATTCTCATAATAAAGAGGAAAAATCGGACACAAAACAAGCAGATTGGCGCTTAAAAAATCTTGCTGAAAGACTTGAATATTCTCTTATAAAAGGAATTACAGAATTTATAGAAGAAGATATCAACGAAGCTAGAACCGTGTATTCATCAGCATTAGAAATAATTGAAAAGCCGATGATGAACGGAATGAACAAAGTCGGAGAACTTTTTGGCGACGGGAAAATGTTTCTGCCACAAGTTGTAAAAACTGCACGAGTTATGAAAAAAGCAGTTGCAATTCTAGAGCCATACATTGAACAAGAAAACATAAACGGAAAAGCTTCAAAAGCCGGAAAAATTCTTCTAGCAACTGTAAAAGGTGACGTTCATGATATTGGTAAAAACATTGTTGGTGTTGTTTTATCATGCAATAATTTTGAAATAATTGATTTAGGAGTAATGACACCTTTGGAAAAAATTATAGAAACAGCAATTTCTGAAAAAGTTGACATTATTGGACTTAGCGGTTTAATTACTCCATCGCTTGACGAAATGATAAAAGTTGCAACAAAAATGGGAAAACGAAACATTAAAATTCCCCTTTTAATAGGTGGTGCAACGACTTCAGAACTTCACACCGCTTTAAAAATTGCTCCTGTTTATAACGCTCCTGTAATTTACGTAAAAGACGCTTCGCAAAGTGTTCAAATCAGCAAACGAATTTTAAAAGAAAAAGACGTTTTTTATGACGAAATAATAACTAAATATGAAGGAATTCGTAAAACATACAATAACAGAAAACCAAAAGAATATCTTAGCTTTGAAAACATTCAAAATAATAAAATTTTATTAGATTTTAACAATATCAAAAAACCGAATTTCATTGGAGAAAAAGTTCTAATTGATTATCCGTTGGAAAATTTAATTCCATACATAGACTGGACATTTTTTTTCACAGCATGGGAGTTCAAAGGACGTTATCCTGAAATTTTATCAGACCCTAAAAAAGGAGAAGAAGCCGGCAAAATATTCGCAGAAGCTCAACAAATGCTCGATAAAATTATCTCTGAAAAATGGTTTACTGCAAACGGTATATTAGGCATTTATCCTGCAAATTCACACGACAATTGCATATCTGTTTATAATGAAGAAACTAATGAATTTGCAACGTTTAATTTTCTTCGACAACAAGAAAAACAAGACACAAAAAACCTTTGTTTGAGCGATTACATAGCAGATAAAAACACACGAATAAAAGATTATTTGGGCGTTTTTGCTGTAGCAACAGGTTTTGGGATTGAGAAAAAAATCAAGGAATTTGAGCAAAATAATGACGAATATAATGCAATTATGATAAAAATTCTTGCCGATAGACTTGCCGAAGCTTTTGCCGAACATATTCACGAAAAAATCAGAAAAGAATTTTGGGGATTTGCCGAAAATGAAGATTTAACAAAAGAAGAATTGTTTAAGGTTAAATATCAAGGAATTAGACCAGCTTTTGGCTATCCGTCAATACCAGACCATTCAGAAAAACAAATTGCTTGGGATTTTATGAACATTAAACAAAAAACAGGAATTTCATTAACGGAAAACTACTTGATGAAACCGGTTTCAGCTGTCAGTGGACTTGTTTTTGCTCACGAAAAGTCAAAATATTTCGGAGTTGGAAAAGTATCAAAAGATCAAGTTAAATTTTATGCAAAAAATAAAGGATTAGAAATTGAAAAGGTTGAAAAATTACTTTCGCAAAACATTGTTGATTTTAAAAAATAGAGTATCTTTTATGTGTTTTTTTATTAAAT
Source organism: Bacteroidales bacterium (assembly GCA_016938685.1). Lineage (GTDB taxonomy): Bacteria > Bacteroidota > Bacteroidia > Bacteroidales > JAFGUD01 > JAFGUD01. The sequence goes on from JAFGUD010000420.1 coordinate 20,039, forward strand.
TTGCAAAAATACAACAAGTTTATGATATTAAATTTGCTAAAAAGGGTGACAAATTCACTTGAAAGTAAGGGAATAGAATATATGTTGTCCGGCAGTATTGCTCTCAATAATTATTCAATTCCTAGAATGACTATGGATATTGATATTGTTATCGAACTTGATGAAGATAAATTACCTAATTTCCTTTCAATTTTTGACCAAAACTATTACATTAATGAAAAAACAGTCAGATATGAAACCCTAAATACCGGAATGTTTAATGTAATTGATTTTGAAACTGGGTTTAAAATTGATTTTATTATTAGAAAAAACACAGAATACAGAAAACATGAATTCGAGAGAAGACAAAAAACTAAAATTACCGATTTTAACGTTTGGATAGTTTCTCCTGAAGATTTAATTATTTCAAAAATAGAATGGATTCAGAAACTCCAAAGCGATAAACAAATCAATGATTTAATTAATTTATTAGCAATCAATAATATCGACAAAAAATACATAAAAACTTGGTGTCAAAAATTGAAATTAAACACTTTTAATTTAGTATGATGGATACTACTTATGAAATAAAAGAAAAACAAAGAGAAATTTTTTTTAAAAAAACATCAAATGAGCGTTTTTTAATAGGAGTCGATTTTATTTCAATGGGTTATTCAATAGTTGAAAGTAACATCAAACAATCCAATTTAAAAATATCAACAACTAATTTAAAAATTGAAATATTCAAAAGATATTATTCCAATGTTTTTTCTAAAAATGAATTCAAAAAAATCATATCAGAATATACAAATTACTTAAAAACAAAAGAACCTTTAAAAAAAGACGAGAATAATTACAACTTAGTCGCTGAACCAGAAACTAAATATCAGTAAATAAATCATAAAACAACAAATTATTCCCCCAAAAAAACAAATATGATTTTAATAGACAAACTACTAGAAACAAAAAAAACTCTATTCTCTTTTGAAATTCTTCCTCCACTAAAAGGACGAAATATTATTGACATTTATAAAGTAATAGATGAACTAATTGAATTTAATCCACTGAATATCAATGTTACTTATCATCAACAGGAAGTAGTTTACCGTGATTTAGAAAATGGAATGGTCGAGAAAAAAACTATTCGTAAACGCCCCGGAACTGTTGCAATAGCTGCTGCAATCAACTACAAATACAAAGATACAATTGTTGTTCCTCATATCATCTGTGGTGGTTTCAACAAAAGCGAAACGGAAGACGCATTAATTGACCTTAGTTTTTTGGGAATCAATAATTTACTTGTTCTACGTGGAGATCCACCTGCAAATCACAAATATTTTAAACCTGAAAAAGAAGGACATGCTTTTGCAAATGAATTGATTGGTCAGATAATGCACATGAACCAAGGAATTTATTGCGATGAAGAATTAAAAAACACAAAAAAAACCAGATTTTCAGTTGGTGTTGCCGGTTATCCTGAAAAACACAACGAAGCCCCTAATATTGAACAAGATATATTTTTTTTAAAACAAAAAATCGAAGCAGGAGCCGATTATATTGTTACTCAGATGTTTTTTGAAAATCAAAAATATTTCGATTTCGTAAAACTGTGCAGAGAAGCAGGAATTGAAGTTCCAATAATTCCCGGAATAAAACCTATCACAAAACAGCGCGATTTGACTGTTATTCCTCAAATTTTTAATGTAAATATTCCGTTTGAGCTAACAAATGAACTATTGAAAGCTAAAAATGACGAAACATTTCTGCAAATAGGACAAGAATGGACAATTGCTCAATCTAAAGAATTAATCAAATTCGGCGTACCGGAAATACACTATTTTACAGTAAGTAAAGCCGAAAACATTAAAAATGTAGTAAAAAAAGTGTTTTAAAAATCAGCTAACAAACTCAAATCCAGACTTTTGATTTGATGAGTTAAAGCACCAACAGAGATGAAGTCAACTCCGCATTCAGCATAACTTCTGAGAGTTTCAAACGTAATTCCGCCTGACGATTCAGTTTCGTATTTTCCAGCAATTATTTCAACTGCTTTTTTAGTATCTGCAGGCGTAAAATTATCAAGCATAATTCTATGGACTTTGCCAACTTTTAGAACTCGATTAAGTTCCTCAAAATCACGTACTTCTATTTCAATTTTCAGGTTTTTGTTTTTTTCTTTAAGATAGTTATTCACTCTAATAATTGCTTGTTCAATTCCTCCGGCAAAA
>JAFGUD010000421.1 GCA_016938685.1 Bacteroidales bacterium
GCTAAATCGTTTAATTCTGAAATTCACCTTTTGTCCATATATACCACCAATTTATCTTCACTTAAAAAGAAAGTAGATCGGTCGATGCTGGAAGCTGAAAAATATCTGACAAAAGAAAAGATTCCTTTTTTCGTCGAAAAAAAGCAATCGCGAAATTTACCTGTAACCGTTATAGAATACGCAAATAAAGTAGATGCCGATATAGTGGTAATTATGACCGATCAGGAAAAAGCCAATTTGAGTATTTTAGTTGGGGACTATAGTCAAAAAATTATTAATTTATCAGCTATGCCTATTTTGAGTGTAAAACCAGAAAATCTTTTCAATTGATGCAAAAAATAAAATACGCTTTTCTTTCTCTTTTCCTTATTTTTCAGTTCGTTGGATTTGCGCAAGTGTATGGTCTTGAGGATATTTACCGACCATTAACCCAGGAGCAGCGCTTCGATTCGTTGATTATGTTACATAAGAAATTGAATGCGCTGGATAATACCATTCCCGGCTACCGTATTCAGATTTATTTTGAGTCAGGCAATTATTCTAAATCAAAAGCAATTGAAGTTAAGGAAGATTTTGAATCGAAATACTATGGCTACCATGCTTATGTTTCTTTTAACGAGCCGTATTATCGCGTAAGAATAGGCGATTTTAGAACCAAGATTGAAGCTGTTGGATTTTTAAAAAGGATAGTTAGGCGTTACCCCAATGCATTTGAAGTAAAAGATAGAATTACTGTTAGCGATTAGAAATAGCAATATAAAATATATTTGCCTATCTTTACGTTTAGATATTAGCTAAAAAGGAAAATTATGAAATCAATAGTCGTTGGAATTGATTTTTTAACTGAATCGCTTGCTGCACTTAAGCTTGCTGTAATTATTGCCGTAAAAGCTAATTCTAAAATCGAATTGGTGTTTGTAAACAAACCCGATAAATCGAAGCCTATTTTTAAAACACCTGTGGCTAAAAGGCAGGAAGAAGTGGAAAAAAGATTCGAAGAAATTATTCTAAAATATGCTGATAAACTGGCAGCGGAGCACTTTTCTTATCGTTATATAGAAGGAAAAAATATTGTATCAGCAATAAATAATGAAGCAATAAATTTTGGTGCTGATTTAATTGTAA
>JAFGUD010000422.1 GCA_016938685.1 Bacteroidales bacterium
AAATTCTAAAAAACAGAAACGAATTATCGATAATTAATTTGTCGGGCAGAGGCGACAAAGACGTTGCCAGAGTTCTTGCAGATTAATATCCTGACAACAATTTCATAAAAATAATCCCGTAAAATTAAATTTGCGGGATTTTTTTTTGTTTTTTATTTTTGCCGTCCAAAATTCAAAATCAGATAAATACATAAATAACTAAAATCTTTCTTATGTCGAAAACATTCAAAAAAATCGCAAACTCAAAATGGTTTCAAAACACTATCACAATTGTTATTCTAATGGCTGGTGTTCTGGTTGGAATCGAAACATATAGCCATTTTGCCGAGAGCCATCACGAAATTCTTAATATTCTAGATAAACTTATTCTTTTTATTTTCATAGTAGAAATAGCTGTAAAAATGCTTGGAGAAGGCAAAAAACCATGGAATTATTTCAAAGACGGATGGAATATTTTCGACTTTATTATAGTTGCCGCTGCCTTTATGCCTTTTGGTGGAAGTTCAGTTGCTATTCTGCGTTTGCTTCGTCTTTTGAGGGTTTTAAAACTTGTAAAAGCTCTTCCAAAACTGCAAATGTTAGTCGGTGCTTTATTAAAAAGTATTCCATCAATGGGTTATGTTTCAATTCTTTTGTTATTACTTTTCTATATTTACGCAGTTGCAGGAGTGTTTTTCTTTGGAGATAACGATCCAATCCACTTCAAAGACTTGCAAACATCAATGCTTTCTCTGTTCCGCGTGGTTACACTAGAAGACTGGACAGATATAATGTATATAAATATGTTTGGTTGCGAAAATTATGGTTATGATGATATGAGTATTTGCGTAAACTCAAAAGGTAATCCTTTGTTGAGTGTTGGATATTTTGTTACATTTGTATTGATAGGAACAATGATAATTCTTAATTTATTTATAGGTGTTATTATGAATGGTATGGACGAAGCCAGAGCTGAAATGGAAGCCGAAGGATATTCAGAAAGCAAAGGAATTTCACACGACATTGAAACCTTAGAACAAAAACTTACAGAAGTACAAGGACTTCTCGTAAAACTCAAAAAACAAAACACATAAACTTAATCGACTGTCTAAAAAGTCATTTTGAACTCAAATTCAAAACCCTATTCTCCTTTTAATAATTTGTTTTAATATTAAATTTAAAAGAAAAGAGATTTTTGAAAATGAAATTATCTCTGGAAATACTATGAATAATTCCAGCAATGGAATCTTCTCATGCGATAGCACTTGCGTCTAAAATTCTAAAAAACAGAAACGAATTATCGATAATTAATTTGTCGGGCAGA
>JAFGUD010000423.1 GCA_016938685.1 Bacteroidales bacterium
ATATGTTAGTATATCTTCCATTTTGAGTGTTTTTTAATATATTTGCAAAGATAACAAAATCAACGTTATTTTAAACTACCGCCATTCTAAAATAAAGTTTTGTTTTTTTTGAATTATCTGTTAACCTTGTTTTTTTTCGTCCATTTTATTGATTTTTGTAAATATAAAAAATAAATGTGACAAATTGTTTAAAATTAATATTTAAAGAATTACTTTTTATTACCTTTATTTTTATTACCTTTGGATTAAAAAATAAGATAAAATGGATAAAATAAAATTACTTCTTTTAACACAATCCGATGCTGATAAAAGTTTGATGTTTTTTTTATCAAAACACGAAAACTTTTCAATCACATCTTTTAATTTTAAAAATTTTGACAAAAACAAAATCAATTTATCTAAGACAGACATTATTGTTATTCTAGCTAATTCATTGAACAAAGATGAAATTGGAAAAATATCTGATATAAAAAAATCATTTGGTGAATTTATTCCTATTGTATCCATTAATAAAAAAATCAGCGCAAACATTGAACAACAAATAAATGCAGTTATGTCTTTTTGTATTTCGGAACACGATACAAACATCGAAACAATTGCAGAAATAATAAAACTGGTATATGAAAAAACAAAACTAGAACAAAAATCTTTTATATCTAGGAATATTTTAGCTATTTCAAATACAATTAATATTTTGAGTTTTAACTCAGATATAGAAAAAATATGTGAAATAATTACTTCATCAAAACTATTCAATTCCGTTTTAATTTCAACTCCGCAAAGTTCGTTTGGCATTGGACTAAAAGACAATATTCATTTAGACATTAAAAACGTAAAATATTCGCAGAACTTAACTAATCCTGAAAAAATTACCTTAATAACAAAAGAGAATGACTGGATTTATAAATTAGGCAAGAACTATGGCTTTAAAACAGGTATTGTTTTCACATTAAAACAAAATGGAACAGAATCAGGATTTTTAGCTTTAACATCTGAGTTTGATTTATCTGACGAATATTTTTCGACAATTGTAATTTCCACACTAAAAACATCTATTGAAAATTATCTTTCCAAAACCGAACAAAAAACATCTGTTGCTGATCAAGATTTGAATATCTACAGCTCAAAAGACAATCATTTTGCTACATTTTGCGCAACCAAAGAAGGTTCAAATTTTATCATAAAATCTGTAAGTTCAAACTTTTTCGACCTCACAAATATTGATATTACTAATAATTCATTTTTAGATGTTATTTTAGATGTATTTTATCCCAAAATAAATTGTCCGAACAGAACAAAAATAACAACCATAACAAATTTTGAAGATGTTATCAAAATTAACCACAAAAAAAACGGACATGTTTGGCTTAGATTGCATTCAGAACTATCAAACAATCAAATAAGAGGGCTAATTTATGACATTTCTGAATTAAAAAACAAAGAAGAAAAATCGGAAGAAGAAAAAACACAGGCAGAATTTGAGAACAAACAAAAATCAGCATTTTTAGTCAATTTGAGTTACGATATCAGAACTTCTTTGAACTCCATTCTAGGCTTTTCGTCTTTGCTTACAAGCGAAGAAATAAACATTGAAAAAAGAAGAAAATACGGAGAAATTGTAAAAACTTCGGGGCAAAAAATGATGAAAATAATTGATGATATTTTAGATATTTCAAGACTAGATATTGACGATTTTAAACTCTCGAAAGAAAAATGTACTATAACTTATTTTTTAAAGGATGTCGAAATGTTTTATTCCAAATTATTAAGCGAAAATGAAAATGTGGATTTTTTACTTATGACTCCTGAATACACAGAAGACTTGGTAATAGAAACAGACATAAAAAGACTACACCAAATATTTGATATACTAATCAGTAATTCTCTAAAATACACTTTAGATGGAACAATTTCAATCGGTTTTGAAATAGATGAACAATCAAAGGAAATAATATTCTTTGTAAAAGACACAGGAATTGGTATTCCAGAAGAAATAAAAGCAACTATTTTTGAAAGATATAAATACGCCCCGGAAATAAAAATGACCGAAGGAGCCGGCGTTAGCCTTGGTATAGCAAAAGGAATTATAGACAATATGAAAGGGGAAATGTGGGTAGAATCTGATGTAATGGAAGGAGCCGATTTTTACTTTTCTATTCCGTTTAAAAAAATCTCGTCTGGCAAATCTGAACAAATACAACCTTTACAACACGCAAACTTTAAGATTAATATGATAGAAGGAAAAAATATTTTTATAGCAGAAGATAACGATTTTGCATTTGAATTTCTTCTTGAAATTTTGTCCGAATTTAAACCAATAATTAAAAGAGCCGAAGACGGAGAAGAACTAATGGATATGCTCAAAAACGAAACACCAGATTTAATAATACTTGACATAAAAATGCCAAAAAAAGACGGGTTTGAATGTTTTAAAGAAATAAAAACAAGTAAAATAAATAGCAAAATAATTATTCAAACCGCTTTTGCCTTAGATTTTGAAAAAGAGAACTTCTTAAAATCAGGCGGACATGCTTTTATCAGAAAACCCATAATAGACACCGTACTAATTAATGCCATAGAACTAGTAATGTCTTCTTATTCAGAGCTTTGACGCACCATAAGTATTTTCCTAAGTAAAAACACCCATTAATAGAATTCCTATTTTTTGGGTGTTTTTTCTTATAACTAACCCTTATCAAACGGCGTTAATAACTATATAACAAATATCATAAATCAAACGCCATGAAAACAAAATTCACCATCTCGATCATAATAGCACTTCTGCTTTCCTTTTCAATCAATGCGCAGGTTGTTGTTTCTAACTCAAAATCTTCTTCTAATTTATTTGAAAAAACAACAAAAAGAAGTCCGACTAAAGTAAACATGAAAAAAGGACAAACTAAAAATCTTAGTTTTTATGTGTTTGCTAATAATGTTTACACTTTTGATATCGAAGCTGCTCAAAAATTAGGAGATCTAAATTTCAGAATAATTACCGAAGACGGTGAAATAATTTTTGATAACGCTCTGGCAATGTACAACTCTGTTGCAACTTTATATGCAGAAAAAACAGAAAAAATAACAATCTGCTTAACTTCTCAACCTCCTAAAATTTTTCAGGCAAACAAAAAATTTTACGAAGTAAAAGTAAAAGTATCATACAAAAGAAACACTTCTGCTTAACTAAAACATCAATACTTGTATACGGCTATGCAAGTTTTGATGCTAAAAAATCACAAGAATGAAATATTACGGCAAATTTATCATAGGTTTATTTTTTTTCATTTTATCATTTTCAATAATTACGGCACAAGAAATTTCTGCTGATTTTTTTGCGGACACAACCTCGGGTTGCACTCCTCTTAATGTAGAATTTCATAATACCAGTACGCCCGACAGCGGACTAAGTTATTATTGGGATTTTGGGAACAATACCTTTTCGACTCTAAAAAATCCTAGTACTATTTTCATTTTACCCGGAGAATATTCTATTACACTTATTATAACAAAAGGGACAGAAAAAGACACATTAACAAAACAGCAATACATAGAAGTTCATGGAAACCCAATTGCAAGTTTCAATTTATTAGACAACTCCAATGGTTGTGCTCCTTATTTGATTGGTTTTCAGGATAACAGTCATACCCAAAATGATACTATTAGTTATTGGCTTTGGGATTTTGGAGACGGGAATTACTCAGAACAACAAAACCCTTCGCATAATTTTATAAACAAAGGCAATTACGAAGTCACCTTGTACATTGAAGATGTATTTGGTTGTTTTGCTGTATATACTAAAAGCAATGCTGTATCTGTTCATAAACCCACTGCTGATTTCTCTGCAGATGTTCTGTTTTCTTGTGAAGACACACTTGAAACCAACTTTAAAAATCTTTCCGTACCTGAAAATATTAGCTCAACAAACTGGAATTTTGGCGACGGAACTCAATCTAACTCAAATAATCCTACACATTTATACACTTCAACCGGAAATTTTGACGTAAAACTAATTGTAACCGATACTTATGGTTGCAAAGACACATTACTAAAAGAAAGTTATATCTCCAATCAACATATTACAGCAGGTTTTCAAGAAATTACTTATAATTTATGCGCTCACTCTCAAATAACATTTACAAACACTTCTGAAAACGCAACAAATTTCCTATGGGATTTCGGTGACGGGCATACCTCTACCATAGAAACTCCAACACATACATATAATGAAGCGGAAATATTCAATATATCTTTAATTTCTTCTAATCCTTTTGGTTGTTCAGACACAGCATTTAATATAGTCAAAGTTGAAGAAGTAACAGCTAATTTTGAAATCGATCGTAATTACGGTTGCTCTGTACCTGATACTTTTTATTACACTAATCTTTCTGAAAATGCGAATTACTATATTTGGCATTTTGGCAATGGAAATAATTCATACGAAACCAATCCGAATAATATTTTTGAGACTGCCGGTGTTTTTTCCGACACTCTAATTGCTATTGGAAATAACGGTTGCCGAGATATTTTTATTATGGAAAACAGTGTCCAAATAATAAAACCAGGCGCATATTTCACTCCAAACAACTGGGTAAAACCTTATGATATAATGGGATGCGTGCCAAAAACAGTAAATTTTGAAGACGCTACAATCTACAATTCAACTCAAGACTCTGTTATTGAATGGTTTTGGGACTTTGGAGACGGAACAACCTCTACTGAAAAAGACCCTATTCATATTTTTTCTACACTTGACACTTTTTTAGTAACATTAGACATAAAAACTGCTGTTGGTTGTGTTTCAGAATATGGAGCATGGGCTTCAACAGGGACAAAACAACACGCCGAGTTCGCAACTAATTATCCAGACACTATTTGTGCTTCATCTCCTATTCAATTTCACAATCTTTCTACCGACCCTGCTTATGTAAATCTAAGTTATTGGCTTTTTGGTGACAGCACATATTCTACTCTTTTCGAGCCACTTCACTTTTTTACAGACACAGGATATATGGATGTTAAACTAACTGTTTATAATAATGGTTGTCCAGATGACACAATAATTGAAAATTTTATTTATGTTTTGGGCCCTTATCATGATTTAGACTATGACTTTGACTGCGAAGATCCATATACAATAAATTTCACCGGAAACATTATTGACGCAACATCTTTTAGTTGGGATTTTGGAGATGGTACTTTGCCAAATACTACCGATGAAAATCCAACTCATACTTTCACTGAAAAAGGTTTGTTTTTTGTTTCGCTACAAACAAGTAATGGAAATTCCGGTTGTTCATTAAACAGTAGTTCTTTGGTTCAAATTGAAGACCTAACTGCAGATTTTAATATCTCGGACAATAAAATATGTCAAAATTCTACTGTGCTTTTTAATTCTGCCAATTCAACTGATTTTGATGTTTTTAGTTACAATGACGATTTGTGCTTCTTTTTATGGGATTTTGGTGACAATACTCAGAAAGAAAGCTCTTTAGATACAATCATTTCCCACAAATACAATCAAGAAGGTAATTTTGAAGTAAAGCTTATTGTTCAAAACTCTTCGGGTTGTATTGATTCAATAATTAAAACTGTTGAAGTACACAAACCTCATGCTGATATTTCTGCTGATATAATAAGTGGTTGTACTCCTTTAATTGTAAACTTTTCAGATACTGCTACTCATTATTTTCCAATAACAGAATATTTTTGGGAATTTGGCGACGACAGCACTTCTGTTTCTCAAAATCCAAATCACATTTACACCCAAAATGGCTCTTTTGATGTAATAATAAAACTTAAAGACGAACAAGGATGTATAGGCAGAGATACTTTCTTTGATTTTATTTACAACCATAAACCAATTCCGGATTTTTCGGCAAGCAAATCAAATATCTGTGAAGGCGACGAAATAAACTTTCATTTTATCGAACAAACTGACTCAATTTCTACAATTTTATGGGATTTTGGAGATGGAACAACTTCTTCTGTAAACGCTCCAAGTCACATTTATGAAAATGCCGGATATTATAATGTTTCTCTTACTCTCGTCGATCAAAATTCTTGTGACTCAACAATTTCAATAGATGATTTTATTTATGTTCAATCTAAACCAATAGCTGACTTTACAGCAGACACAACCAATAGTAATTGCTACCCTTTACTTGTTCATTTTTCAGACAATACTACCTACTCTACTGAATATTCAAGGTTATGGCAATTAAATAATAATGTAATATCAACATTGCAAAATCCAACTTATACTTATACCCGCCCGGGTGATTATGGTGTTACTCTAACTGTAACTTCAACAAATGGTTGTTCTTCTTCTATTACCAAAAGTAATTTTATTTCAATCGAAGGACCTTATTGCAATATGCAAATTCCTGACACTGTTTGTAAGTTTATAGATTATCAATACTCTATAACCGATCTTGCTCATACTTATGACATTCAATGGTTTATGGGCGAAGGATCAACTTCTTTCGATTCTACTTTGAGTTTTACTTATCAAAATTCAGGTACTTACTACCCTATTGTTTTACTAAGAAGCGATAACATCAATACCTGTAATAAATTCTTTTTTGACTCTGTTTTTGTGAGAGAAATTGATGCAGGATTTATGACTGACAACGGAACACAAGGTTGTGTGCCTTTTGAATTGATTTTCACTGACACAACTTCGCATACTTCGGAGCGTATTTGGGATTTTAATGATGGAACTACAGGTTCAACCGAAATGATTTTTCACCCTTATAATACTCCCGGTGAATATAATATCACAATGTACGAAACAGATATTTTTGGTTGTAAAGACACAGTAAATCAAACATTTAACGCTTTTGCTTTGCCTGAAATTTCATCGACTCCCGACACTTTTATTTGTTTGGGAGATAACATAAATTTACAAGCTAACGGAGCACAATCATATACTTGGTATCCTAATCAATACATTGATAATCCTTATTTGCAAAACCCAACTTCAAACACTACCGAAAGTATTGATTATCAAATAACAGGAGTAGATTCTAACGGTTGTGTAAATTATACGTCTACTTTTATTGAAGTAATTTTCCCACCCTCATTTAGTGTTTTTGATACAGCACTAATAATTGGGGACACAATTATTCTAAACAATTACTATGATAATATTTTATCTTATAGTTGGACACCAAACGTAGGTATTAGCTGTGATACTTGTTCTCTAATTCAGATTTCGCCAATGGCTGAAACTGTTTACACTTTAACAATAACAGACACTTCCGGCTGTTTTGAACTCACAAAAACGTTCCTTGTAGATGTTTATCTGGAATATTCATTAGATGTGCCTACCGCTTTTAGTCCAAACGGAGACGGAATAAACGACATTATTTTTGTTGACGGTTGGGGAATTCAATATGTAATATTTTTCAACATATACAATCGTCTAGGAGAACTTGTTTTTACTTCAAATGACATAAATACCGGATGGGACGGAACATACAAAGGAAAACCACAACCGGTAGAAACTTATCGTTATGATGCTTCTGTAATGTCTTACGATGGAAATATCAGAACAAAATCAGGCACAATAAAACTAATTCATTAAAAGCAAAAATCATGAAAAAAACAGTATACATATTAACCATATTTTTCGCACTTTCTCCTCTTTTGATGCTATCACAAGATGTTCATTTTTCGATGTTCAACAAAGCTCCTTTATTACTTAATCCGGCTAATACAGGTAATTTTGACGGAAAATGGAGAATATCTACTAATTACAGAAAACAAGGCGATTTTGTTTCTAATCCTTACTCCACAAACATGGTGTCTTTTGATATGCCGGTTTTCCTCTTCAATAGATTGGGAAGCTTTGGAATAACAGCACTAAATGACAGAACCGCAGACCGAACCCTGAACACAAGCGAGATACTTGTAACAACCGCACATTTTATTCGAATAACCAAGAATTCGTATTTACACATGGGGTTTGGTTTTGCTGTTGTCAACAAATCAATTGCACAAAACTCTTTGAGCTTCCCTAATCAGTTCGATAATTCTATTGGTGTTTTTAATCCTAATATTGAAAATCAAGAAAACTTTGATGCATATAGTAAATGGTATCCCGATTTATCATGGGGGTTAATGATGACTTATTCTACATCTCTGTTAAAATATCAGTTTGGAATTTCAATGAAACACTATAATTGCCCTAAATTGGAATTTATAAGCCCCGATTTTAGAATAATGCCAAAGTATCAAACACATTTTTATCTTGAAAAAAACTTCGAAAGTGGTTTTTACATTAAACCTAAACTTCTTTACACATATCAAACTAAAGCATCGGAAATGGTTTTTGGAACAGACATAGGTATTTACACAAAAAACGAATGTTTCAAAAACTTTTATGTAGGCACTTATTTTAGGGGCGGTTTTAAAAGAAATCAAGATGCAGCAATAATTAATGCCGGATTTTTTTACAAACAATTCAAATTTAATATGAGTTACGATTATTCTGTAAATGCTTTTAATAAAGACAATTTTCAAAATTCTTCTTATGAAGTTGCAATTTTCTACATTTTTCCACGATTAGAAGTAGAAAAAAGAGCTATTCAATGTGAAATTTTTTAAAACGAAACAGATGAAACACAAATATTTAATATCAATAGTCACATTATTATTCTTTGTATTATTGTCTTTTGAAGCAATTTCTCAAGAGAAGTCTATCGAAAGTCTAAAAAAATGGGAACTTAAAGAATATGCTAAAAATGCGGAAGAAACATTTAATTATGCAATGGCACTAAAATACTACCAAGAGCTGTATTCCAGAAATACCAAAAACTCTGCATACAAATTCCAAACAGCGTTTTTCTATTATAAAACCAGAGATTTCAACTCATCGAAAAAACTTTTTAATGAACTATATGAAGAAAAAGGATATAAGTATAAAGAAGCTCTTTTTTACACAGCCGAAATAAACAAAATTCAAGGAAATTATTCAGAAGCAGAAGTCAAATTCAATGAATTTATAGACATTTATAACAACAAAAATGATCTAAGACTTAAATTCTTTGCTATTCAAGCAGTTGAAGGCATAAAACTTACTGTTGATTCTAATTTCAAAAAAGACGTTTATATTATTCATCTTAACACAACAATCAATCATCCGCATCTTGAAAGTTCTCCGATAATAATCAATGATTCGGCATTTGTTTACTCCTCGTACAATATTGATTCTATTGAATTTGTAAATATTAGTGCTAAAAGTTGTCCTGTTAGTAGTTTTTATTTAGCTAAAATAATAAACAACTCATGGACAGGTGGATTACCACCTCCGGAACCATACTATAACATTCCTAATTATTGCACAGCAAATGGTGCTTTTTCGCCTGATAAAACCAGATTTTATTTTACAATGAAAAGCGTTAACGAAATGGGCGTTCCAATTAGCAATTTATATGTTACCGAAAAAATAAACGCCGATTGGTCTGAACCCTTTAAAATTGAAAATAAAGTCAATATTCCTTTTTATAATTCAACTCAACCTTCGGTTGGAAAAACTTATGACCCAAATTTAGAAGTAATATATTTTGTGTCTGATCGACCCAATGGATGGGGCGGAAAAGATATTTGGTTTTCTGTTTACAATAAAATTCATAAAACTTATTCAGAACCCATAAACGCAGGCGGATACATAAACACAGTCGGCGATGAAATGACTCCTTTTTACGATAATATCAACAAAATAATGTATTTCAGTTCAAATGGATTACCTTCTTTTGGTGGTTTTGACGTTTTTAAAAGTATTGGAGATATTACAAACTGGACTCCGGCACAAAATATCGGAAGCCCAATTAATTCTTCTTTTGACGATTTTTATTATTCAAAATTTTCAAATCAGGAAAAAGGATTTTTTATATCAAACAGACCGGAAGCTCTTGATTGGGGCTCTGAAAACTGCTGTTTCGATATTTTTATGTTTGACATTAACGAACCGGAAAAAATCAACATTACAGGGCAACTTGAAGTCCCATTAGTATCATTAAATCATGAAATTGACAGTATTTTTGAAACAAATCAATTTGACGAAAAACAACAATTTGATAAATATATTTCAAACGCAATTGTTAATCTGAACATTAAAAATAATCTTGACAGTACATACTTCACTTTATTCACAGATACTACAGATAATAAAGGCGTCTTTAGTTTTAATGTCGAAAGAGGAAACGACTACCAAATCAATATTAACGCTACAGGATATTTATTCTCATCTTGTGAATTTTCAACAAAAAACCAAATTGATTCTTTAAATCTTGAAAATATTAGAGTTGAGCCTGAAGTAGAACAAAATATAATTTTACAAAATATTTTATTTGAATTTAATTCTGCTGAACTGACACAGGATTCTAAAAACTACATTGACTCGGTTATTGTTCCTGTTTTGGAAAAATATGATGATATTATTGTTGAAATTGGAGCTCACACAGATTACAAAGGTACTTTTGAATACAACATGGAACTGTCACAACAAAGAGCACAAAGCGTTGTTAATCATATTGTTGCAGCAGGAATTTCCGAAAAAAGGATAATTGCAAAAGGTTATGGAGAAACAAAACATTTAGTACCCGAAAGATTCTCCAACGGTGATGACAACCCGGAAGCCCGTAAATTAAACAGACGTGTAGAGTTTAAAATAATAGGTTTTGTTAATTAATTCATATTTAGTTCTTTTTGTAAAATATCCTTTGTTCATCAAAGGATATTTTTTTGCACGTTATTATTTATTCTAAATAATTGATAAACAAAGCTGTGGACTCCAAACAAATCGGAATATTTACTTGTTCTTTTGAACTAAAATATAAAAATTCAAATAAAACATTTCTCACTTGTCAAAAATCATTAAATTCTAAACTTTTCAAATGTTTATTTGCAAAAAAATTCTAAAAATAAAATAATGAAAACTTTTTTCACACTAATTATTTTAATAATTTCATTTCTGTCTTCAACAGCTCAAAATTCGACATCAACTATTCGTGGTCGAGTTGTTGATATTCAATCTAAAGAAATTTTAGTAGGAGCAACAGTTGTTATTACCACTACAGAACCTGTAATGGCTGCTACAACTTCATCAACGGGTGAATTTGTTATAGAAAACGTACCCACTGGAAGACAAACAATAAAAATTGAATTTATTGGCTATTTGCCTGTTGAAATACCAAATCTTAGTTTGGTAAAAGGTAAAGAAACAGTATTAAATATTGAAATGCAGGAAAGTGTAATAGACATTGGACAAGTTGTTGTTCAAGCTAAAAACAACAAATCTGTTGCTCAAAATGAGATGGCGACTGTTAGTGCCCGAAGTTTCACAATTGAAGAAACCGAAAGATATGCCGGAAGCCTTGGAGACCCTTCAAGAATGGCGGCAAATTATGCCGGCGTTATGTCTGTTAATGACCAACGAAATGATATAATTATTCGAGGAAACTCCCCTATTGGATTGCTTTGGAGGCTTGATGGAATTGACATTCCAAACCCAAACCATTTTGGAGCAATGGGAACGACCGGAGGACCTGTTAGCATGTTAAATAACAACGTTTTAGCAAACTCTGATTTTCTAACAGGAGCTTTTCCGGCAGAATACGGTAATGCTGTTGGTGGCGTTTTTGACTTACAAATGCGTTCAGGAAACAACAAAAAGTATGAATTTCTAGGGCAAGTTGGTTTTGGTGGATTTGAAGCCGGAATCGAAGGTCCTTTTTCTAAAAAATCCGGTGCTTCTTTTTTAGCTAACTACCGATATTCTACACTTGCAGTAATGAGTGCACTAGGTTTTGATGTTGGAACCGGCTCTGCAGTGCCACATTATCAAGATGTAAATTTCAAAATTAACATTCCTCGCGGAAAATTCGGGAAATTATCTGTCTTTGGAATTGGTGGTGTTAATCATATTGCAATGCTTGACAGCGAAGGCGATAGCTCTTCTTATGGATTTGGAAGTTCTGATTTAATTTATTCTAATCGAATGGGAACAGTTGGAGTTAACTACACATATTTTTTCAACAACAATTCCAGATTAAATTTAAAACTTGCTGGAACTTATATCTCCCAACAAACAAATCTTGACTCGCTTTACCACAAAGGAGTGTATGACCCTTACGACTTCTACGATGCTGACGGAGAAACATATACTTACGTTTTCGCTCCTGAGTTTTACACAAAATTTAACGCAAAAAACACCCTGAAAATAGGCGCAAATATTAAGTATAATCAAATAAATTATTTAGATAAAGTTTACATTTATGAAAATGATGAATATATCAATCAATTTGATCTAAAAAACGATTATACTTATGCTCAGATTTTCACGGAATATCAACACCGTTTTACAGATAAACTAGCTCTAAATACCGGAGTTTTTGGGCATTATTTATTTATTAATGACTCTTATAGCGTAGAACCCAGACTTGGTATAAAATGGCAATTTTCTAATAAACAAGCACTTAATTTTGGAGCCGGAATGCACAGCCAAATGCAGATTCCGTTATTATATTTTGTCAGTTATAAGGATTCTACAGGTGTTTCTACAATGTCAAACAAAAATCTGGACTTCAGCAAATCTATTCATATTGTAATTGGACATGATTTAAAAATAGCTAAAGATTTCAGAATCAAAACAGAACTATACTATCAATATTTATACAATATTCCAATTTCTGATATAAACGAACAATTTTCGGTTCTTAATATTGGTGATGATTTTTATATTCCTGCATACGGAGGAATGAAAAACGAAGGAACAGGAAGAAATTACGGCGTTGAAATTACAATTGAAAAATTCCTGTCAGAAGGCTTCTATTTTCTAATAACAACTTCTCTATTTGAGTCAAAATACACAGCTTGGGACAACACTGAACGAAACACAAAATACAATGGAAATTATGTTGTAAATGCTTTGGGCGGTTATGAAATAAAACTTGGCGATTTTTCAACTCTTGCTTTTGATATAAAAGGAATGATTGCCGGGGGGAAACGCTATATTCCTATTGATGAAACACTTTCTAAACAAAACGGAACCACAGAATATTTTTGGCTAGATGCTTATAAGGAACAATACGACCCCTATTTCAGAATTAATGCACGTATTACCTTCAAAACAAATGCAAAAAAGGCATATATGAGCCAAGAATGGGGTTTGGATTTACAGAACATCTCAAATCATCAGAATATTTTTTCGCAAGACTGGGATAGAAATTCAAATTCCGTCCGTACATACTACCAACAGGGTTTTATGCCTATGATGACTTATAGAATTCTATTCTAAAAATATTAAGCCCGAAAAACTCGGGTTTTTTATGCTTCCGCAAACAATGAATATTTTATTTTTGCTAAAAAAACCAAATGAAAAAAATAATCTTAACAAGCCTTTTTTTTATATCTTTATCTTTGTTTTCCTGCGTTAAAAACATAGGAAACGGAGAGCCGCCCTATTTAATTTTCACGTTTAATGACAACTTTTATTCAGACACAACAACAGATAACGATACTTTTATCATTGATATTTCTGTAATAAAAGCAAACAATGCTGAAATAAATCAGGTAAATTTTATAATAAACCAACAAGACACAACAACATACTCTTATAATGATTTTTTATCAGATTCTCTTCTTCGCATTTATTTTACTCCCAATTACCAGAACCTAAAAGATACTACAATTGATTTTATTATTTACGGAAAACCATCTAATTCAGATATTATATCGTCAAGAGGTTTATATTTAGTAATAAAACCAGACACAACACACTAACTAACTCAAAATGAACAAATTAATAATACTACTAACATTGATTTTAGGGTTATATTTACCTTCAAAATCTCAGAATTTGAAAAAATTTGAAGTTACTACAATGCCTCTTTCTCTTATTGATATTGGGCAACCTCACTTTCGAATAGGAACTAAATTTTTTCTGTCTGAAAAAATTGCTCTTGGAACAGACATAGGCATTGCTAATGATTATTTATACTATTTAAACGATGCTGTTTCTGATTATAAATATTATTCAATCCGATTGGAAATAGACTATTCTATTATTAGAACAGAACAATTCAATTTATATTCCGGCATTGAATATTATTACTACAAAAGACAAAACAAGTTAGAACATAGCTACATCGAACTAAATGACGGTGAACTTATTATCTTCGATGGAGCAGATTATCTTAAATTAAAAGAAGGGTTAAATCTCAAGTTGGGACTTTCAATTTACATAAAAAACTTTTTTGTAGATTTTTATGCCGGAGCAGGTTATCGACGTAAATATGTTGAATATTCCTACATAAACAACGGCACTTATTCTGAAAATCATCTCGGACGTTTTGGCTATCGAAACAGAATTGGTTTTGTTCAAGGATTTAATATTAGTGCAGGATTAAAAGCAGGATTTAGATTTTAATTTGTCTTTGACTTTTAACGCATTACAAATACAGAAACAATTTTTTCAAAAAAAATTGTTTTAAAAAGAAAAAAAGTTTTTTATTTGCATCAAACAATTGACATGAATTTATTTGTACAAAATACTACTTCTTGGTGGTGGCTTAACCTAACTCGAAAAAAGGAAAAAGTCAACCGGTAGCTGTATTTGTGCATTTTATATAATAATATTTTCAAAAATAAGCCGTGGGATTTTCCTGCGGCTTTTTTTATTTTCTAAACAACATAATCATTTTTTTAACTATGAATTTATTTATCCTTAAATGGCTCAACGAAATAACCAGATTTTGGCGTAGCTAATTTTCAAATCAAACAATTCAAATCCAGGCGATTACGCCTAACATCTAAAACAAATATTCAAATTAAACTTTACAAAAAAAAACATTATGACTACAATATCACAAAATCCAATAATCAGAGCAACAAAAGACGGTTTTTTCGGACAATTCGGCGGAGCATTTATTCCAGACGTTTTGAAAGAAAGATTTGAAATTTTATCAAATAACTTTGAGAGTATAGTAAAAGACAAAGAATTTGAAGCTGAATTTATATCGTATCTAAATGACTATGTAGGAAGACCTTCTCCTTTGTACTACGCCAAAAGGCTTTCGGAATATATTGGGAGTAAAATTTACCTGAAACGCGAAGACTTAAATCACACAGGTGCTCATAAAATTAACAACACAATTGGTCAAATTATGCTAGCTAAAAAAATGGGCTACCAAGAAATAATTGCCGAAACAGGAGCCGGTCAACATGGAGTTGCTTCTGCTACAGCAGCGGCTCTTTTTGGAATGAAATGTAAGGTTTTTATGGGTAAAACCGACTACGACAGACAAATGTTGAATGTAAATAGAATGAGACTTTTGGGCGCAGAAGTAATTCCTGTAAACGCAGGTAATTCAAGTCTAAAAGATGCTGTTGATGCTGCTCTCGGCTATTTTATTGAAAATCCTGCTGTTTATTACATAATTGGATCTGCTGTTGGTCCACACCCTTATCCTGCAATGGTAAGTCATTTTCAAAGTGTGATTGGAAAAGAAGCACGACAACAAATTATTGAAAAGGAAAATCGTTTACCTGATTCTGTAATTGCCTGTATTGGTGGCGGTTCTAACGCAATTGGTGTCTTTGGTGCTTTTCTTTTCGATGAAAAAGTTAAACTTTATGCTGCCGAAGGTGGTGGAGAAAGTCTTTTTTTGGGAAAAACTGCTGCAACTTTAACTTTAGGTAAAGAAATGATTTTTCAAGGTTCTAATTCTATCGTTTTGCAAGACGAACAAGGAAATCCGGTAAGTTCACATTCAATTGCTGCCGGTTTAGATTACCCCGGAATTGGACCGGAACACGCTCATTTACACAAAACTAAACGCGTTGATTACATTCCTGTGCTAGACAACGAAGCTGTTGAAGCGTTTAAACTTCTATCTAAAATCGAAGGTATTATTCCTGCAATGGAATCTTCTCATGCGATAGCACTTGCGTCTAAAATTCTAAAAAACAGAAACGAATTATCGATAATTAATTTGTCGGGCAGA
>JAFGUD010000424.1 GCA_016938685.1 Bacteroidales bacterium
CTTGGTTTAAAATTTTAAGTATTTTTTTTCTTGATAAAAAAATTCTGCATTTTACTGTTCCGAGCGGAATATTTAGGTTTTTAGCAATTTCATGGTATTTATACCCATCGAGAAACATATTCAAAGGAATTCTGAGTTCGTCTTCTAAAGCATTATTTATCATACATATATAATTAAAAATCGTATCCAGAGTCAGATTCTGTTAAAAAATATGATTTACCATCAAAGTAATACCATAATTATCCATAGAGTCGTTTTTAAATAACTCCTTTTCTTTAGCTCTTCTACGGTAATTATTGATAAACGAATTTTTCATTTTAGTGAAAACCCAACCTGAAAAATTCATATCAGTTACAAACTTATCTCTGAAGGCAATTGCCTTTAAGAAAGTTTCCTGAATAAGGTCATTCGCTTCATCCCGAGCAGCGGTTAACGATAAAGCAAAATAAGATAATTGGTCTTTTAATGCAAAAAGATTATTATCAAATTGAACCTGAGTCATCTTTGCATTACAATTTTCCTGACCGGTTTTAAATTAACTCTTTTTCCATCTCAACTGCTTTGGTAAATAAGATATTATTTTCCAAATGAATGTGCCTGTGCAAATCTTTTTCAAAATCTTTGAGCGCTTTATACGTTACTTCGTAAGTGTTGCAACCGTCGGCAGGCGTTGTGTAACGATTTGTTATTTCATTCATTTGTCTGAATCTTTCACCCTCAATGTCATGTTCCTGCATCATAACACTGATTGGCCCCATTATATTTCCCATTCCCGGAACATCGTCAAGTTGCCCGCTTTTAAATTTTACAAGATTACGGATATATGGGAATAAAATTAACTCCTCTTTTTTCATGTGAGCGGTTAAATTTCCTACAGCTCTGTCAAACAATTCTTTTACTTCAAAAAGTTCAGGATGGTTGTCACCATGCACATTACAAAGTTTATCCAGTTTCTGCTGAATAAATGGTGCTTGTTCATTAATGTAAGCATGATGCGTTCCTTCAATGTAATTGCATAAATGATCCAACGGCATGTTTTCAATGAATTTGGAATCTCTGTCCTGCTCTGTCAAGGCAGGTTTAATTAAAGATATTAGTTCCTCTACATTTATGTTTGCCCTTTCACTTGCTTCATTAAGAGAAATATTGCCACCACAACAAAAGTCAATATTGTTTTCTTCAAAAATCTGAGCCGTTTTGAAATTTTCCCTTACAATTTCGCTCACTAGTGAATCACTTGTTATTTCCATTTTTATTTTTTTAAAATTGTTATTTTGAATTATAAATAGTAGCAACAAAACTAATAAAAATCATTTAATGGACAAACAGGTCTTCTTGTGGATATTAAAAATAAACTAATGATTTTTTTTTAGAAGAGCCCTAATATATAAAATTGTCGAAGGTGTTTTTAAAAATTTATTCGTGAGACTCAGATTTCAGGAGTGAGCGAACTGAAATTTGTTAGTCGAACAATCCCGATGAAATCGGAGGGTATAATACC
>JAFGUD010000425.1 GCA_016938685.1 Bacteroidales bacterium
CGTTAGAGCCAATATGTTTTCTAAGACTAGTTCCGAATTGTTTGAAATAATAAAATGGTTGGAAATTGAAAACTAAAGGGAGAACAAAATATGGAAACAAAACAAATAATTAACATTGTAAAACAAACTTTTTCAGTGAATGAAGTCATACCAGCATCACAAAGGGAGATTAATTACACTTTTGAGGGAATAGAAATTTATAAATCCGGGACATATTCTCAACATTTTGGTAAAGAAATTTTTGTAATTAATACACATACAGGATCAATCAAAAAAGCAAATTTGTTTTTTGAAATTTTAAATCCACTTGTTATAGCTATGTTAGGTGGTGTAAGTTTAAATAGTAACAACTTTCATGACATTATAGAAGGTATAGGCTGGATTAACAATATAAGGCAGTACCCAGATTTAACAACACTCGAGCCTTATTATATCGCAGTGACCAAGCTAATTTGTAAAAAATTACCGTTCCAAAGTGTCTTTGAAAAAGAAATGGATTTCGAAGAAAAAATAAAAGAATCTGAAAAATTAACAAAAGAAGAACGCCTTAGAAGATTATCATTAGCACCAAAAAAACCAGAAAAAACATTATCTTCAACTGTAAATTTCAAAAGAAATCCTGATGTAGTTGTAGAAGTACTTTTACGTGCTAAAGGAATTTGCGAATGCTGTAAAAAAAATGCACCTTTCGTAAAGCGGAAAGATAAATCCCCATATTTAGAAGTACACCATATCATACAACTCTCAGATGGTGGTGATGATACTGTTCAGAATGCGCAAGCACTTTGCCCAAATTGTC
Source organism: Bacteroidales bacterium (assembly GCA_016938685.1). Classification (GTDB taxonomy): domain Bacteria; phylum Bacteroidota; class Bacteroidia; order Bacteroidales; family JAFGUD01; genus JAFGUD01. The sequence goes on from JAFGUD010000425.1 coordinate 800, forward strand.
ATCGAGAAAAACATTTTGGCATATAATTAAATGAATGCTAATTACAAAAAAATCTAAACGGAGGTAAATTATGAAAAAGATTATGATGGTAAGTTTGATCGTGATTGCAGGTTTGCTCTTTTCAAAAAACTACTCAATATGTTCAGAAGGTGAAGAGGTAACTCATGCACAAAGAGGTAATCCATACTCAGTGAGTATTCTGTGTAAAATTTTTAATAAAGGACTTATGTCTAATAGTGATGGAGAATTAACAGAATCGAACTATAAAGAATTTCTAGATTATCCTGATTATTTGACAAGTTCTGAGAATCAAGTTAAAACAACTATGCTTAATGAATTTCAAAAATATAATGTTTCGACTAAAGGTGATATAGTTGCAAAAGATTTTATTTTGTGGCTAATAAAGAAAAAATTACCCGATGCCAAATTATCCCAAAACGAAATAGAATTCATGCTATCTAATCCTGAGATTGTTGTCTATAACAAAGTAGCAGGATCAAGATCATCTTTGATTACTTATAAAGTACCTTTAAATAATGAAAAAGTCATCGATTATTATTTTAACTATAAAGATGGTGCTAAAAAGTTGAAATATTTTAGATATGTTTATGGTACCGAAGCATGTAAGAATTTACTTAGCGAATTAGCGATTGATAATAGATTAAACAAAGAAACATTTAAGGAGTTAGTTATTTACACATTAGCTTTGGAAAAAAGCGAGAATTCAACAGAAAATAGCAAAAGGACTGATAAATCCCAAGAAAATAAATTAAGAACATCTATAGCTAATAACGAAAAAGACAATATCGAAGTCAAGCCGCTTGTCAGAGCAAATTATTACAAAGAAATTCTCGACAAATATTCAAAATGGCTTGAAAATACTATCAACAGCTATGTTGATTCTGATAAATTGATAGAAGATTACTATGCAGATAAATTCTGGAATTATAATACAAAAGAAAGTATAATTTGGTTTAACACAGAAGGTAAGGAGGTTGATATTTATTTGAATATAAAAGAAATTCTTAAAGAAACATTTGAGAACTATCCAGAAATAATGGCTAAGAAACTTTATGAATTAGCAAAGAATGATGATGAGAAGTATCGTTTAATTAAAATTAACTCAAGCTACTTGTTTAATTCTGATATAAATAGTAAATATTCACATTTAGCAGCTAATTTAATAAAAAATACAAAAACTGTTGATAAGATTAAAAATGAGATGAAACAAAAGGAATTAGAAGCCTTGGAAAAGGAAGAAATGATAAAAAAGGAGAAGGAAAATCAAAAAATAATTGAAGAAGCGCGCAAAGAAGAAGAAATGAATATTGAGAAATTAAAACAAGAGAAATTAGCCGCAGAAAAAAGAGAAAAAAAGCGATTAGAAAAAATTGAAATCGAAAAAAAAGAGAAACAATTTTTACAAGAAGCTGAAATATTAGCTCAAAATGAAAAGGCATCAGGTAATTTAATAGTAAAAAAATTTTTCATCGGTATGAAAAAGGAATATACTGAAGCTTTGCTTAATATAACATATTCTGAGATTAAAAATAATATTGAAGTTGAATACAAAGATAATATGCTCTCAGGTTTGTATTTTGACCAAAAAGCAATAAATATTTTATTCAATGTTGTGGATTTGCCCTTTAAAGAATTTTCTCAAATATTTATTGATTC
>JAFGUD010000056.1 GCA_016938685.1 Bacteroidales bacterium
GTTCGTTTCATGTGAAGTTTGGTTAGATTTAGCTATTTACAAAGGTACACTTTTTTTGAAAAAATTGTAAAGTCTTTTGAAATATAGCAAAAAAATATAGGAAAGAAAAACTAAAAAATTATTATTGACAAAAAATCTAATTTTAAAGATAAAATGAGAACCTAAATTTTAAAAATGAAGATTAATCCCATTTAATATTAACGCTGAATGAAGAATTTTCGGTTAAATCTATATTTTCAAGTTTTGTAACTACATTTGTAGTTTTTGTAAACCTCATGCTACTATTAATCCAGCCTGCTATTCTGTACATAAGAAGTTCATATTCAGGAGGAAATCCGGAGTATTTTAATTCTCCTTCGTTTTTTTCGGCTTTGGTAACATCAACAGCTGTGTTTTTGTAAAAAGTTACAACAATATTTCTTGACCTATCTAATAAAAAATGAGGGGTAGCTACTCTAATAAAAATTTTATAAATTCCTTTTAATCCATTTTCAGCAGCATAATCGCCGGTTTCCCAGAAAAAATCTTTCGGATCGATTTGTAATAATTCGGCAGCTTTTATAGTTGGTTCGTACAAAGAATATTTTATATCATACCAATTGGTTGCTAAAATTACATTTGAAAAAATACTTTTGCTTTCGCCAGGAATTGATTCAAGCCATTGATGATAAATTGATTTATATTTTGTTTTAATCAAGTCATTTAATTGCTTAATCATGCTACCTTTTACTTCCATCTTTTCAAAATTTTATTTATCAAAAATAAGAATAAAAATGAATAATAAAAATTAAATTTGATATTTATTTATTTTTTTTGAAGTAGAATAACAAGTAATATATTAATGAACTTATTACAGCCTAATTTCAGGGTATTTAAAATATTTAAAACCCTAATCTTTTAGTTTTTTCATATTCTTCCGCAACTTGGTTTGTGTTAAAAATATCAGCAAGAGTTGTGGGCTCTGTTATTTCAGTGTCTATTTTTAATTTTTGAGCAAGTTTTTGTGCTTTGTCAATTTCCAGAGGCATAAATTCGTACCTTATAGCAAGTCTTCCTTTTCGTAGGATTGCAGGGTCTATTTTTTTAAGTTCTGCATTAAAAGTGCAAATTAGTTTAACTGAGAAAGCATCAGAAAGTAATCCGTCGCCAAGGTTAAGAAGATTAACAAGAGCTTCGGTGCTTTGATTAGATGTAGAGCGGGGTTTAATAATCTCTTCGCAGTCTTCAAGAATAATAACACTGTTTTTATAAGATGCAAAAAAATTAACCAAATCAGGTGAGCTCAAACCACTAATTAAATGTAAAGGTAAATAAATAAACCGTTTATTAGTTTTTTGCAGTAAATGTCTGATGTAAGTACTTTTTCCTGTCCCAAATTTTCCATGTAACATTATTATTCCGTTTCTTTTATTATCGGAAATAAAATCTGATATTTTTTTGTCTATTTTTGGAAAATCGTTGTTGTAATTGTCTTCTATGTTGACAGTTACTTCTTTAACTTTAAATTTTTTCAAATCGAAACCGGAAACAGAATACTTTGAAGTAATCATCATGTAGAAATTGTTAGAATGCTTTTTCTTTTTGGGTTTCGCAACAATTTCTTTGGCGATATTCTGAATTTCTGTTTTTTTAATAGGGTCAGCAAAATAGAAACAAATTAGTTCGTTTTTTATTTCGCAAAAAAGTTCTTCTTCGAGTTCAATCAGGTAATAATTATTATCAACATTAAGTTTTTTGTTGTTTTTTAAAGAAGCATCGTGTCTGCTAAATAATATATCAAGTTCAGTTTGATTGAACTTTTTTTTGATAAAATCTAAAATTGTTTTAAAATCAATATCGATATAATATCTAAAAACATGAAAAAGCTTATTATATTTAGAAATAAATAGTTTTGCTGCACTGATATTATCGTTTTCGTAGTCGTTTTGAAAAGTTTGTAAAAAATTTGTCATTAAAAAAAGAGTTTTCGTAATTATAAATTAGCGTTATTAGGCAAGTTTTTGTTGATGTTTTCGTGAATATTGAAACAAAAAAGATGTAATTAAAAGTATTACTCCCATTATAGCAAAAGATGCCATTAGTTCTTGGTTTGTGTTTGTCCAGAAATCGTATAAAATAATTTTAAATCCGGCAATAAAATAAAGTGAAATTCCGGCAATTCGAATTTCTTTAATTTTGTATATAAAACCTAAAATAATAAATAATAGAGATGTTATTCCCCATGCCATTGAATAAGCAAATCTATACAAATTACTAACTATGTTTTGAGCTAAAACATTAGGTTCGTATAATTTGGTGGTGAAAATTTGAGTAGTTTCTGCACTAACAAGAAAAACGACAAAAAACACAAGCACATAAGTGACAAGAAAGGATTTAATATCTCGATTAGGAAAAAGGATTTTTATGTTCTTTAAAGCAGCCACGAGGCTAACTAGAAGAATAAATGCACCCAAATAATGGATGTTGAATTGCCATCTGCTAATATCTGCTCCTAATAAATATTCACTTCTCACAGTAACGTATACTTGGGAATAGAATCCGATGTATAATAATGCGCTGAGAACAGCAACGCCTATTGCTGCTGCTGCTAAAGGTTTTTTCTTTAAGAAAAATGCCGGAATTGCAGCTACACCAAGAAAAGCAAGATTATAAACACTTGTAAATGTATCTACTAAATCTATATTGTCGAATCTTTGTAAAGTAGAATAACGAATTTCAAGAAGAAATGTAATGTATGTTGTTAAAACTAGCGTAAAACCCAAAAATGCCTGATAATATTTTATTTTTAATAATTTGTTTATGAAGTATTCTCCTTTTAATTTTGTAGAAAGAAAAATAAGAGTTGCTAATGAAGTAATAGCCATCATACTGGATAAAAACCCTTGATTAAAAATAGGTGTAATGTATTCCAGTTCGGCTGTTGTGCTTACATATTGTTGATAAAGGTCTATAAATAAACTGACTATCATTCCAATAGAAATAATAAAAGAGCTGAATCTCATTGAATCATTTTTAGCTCTTACTACAATGAACATTAGTATTACTGTTTGAAAAGCCCATACCATAGTAATTGTTTTGCCGTAAAATTCGATTGGAATAATCAACGAAAAAAACATGATACTCAGACCAAGAAATAAGTTTAGGATCCTTCGATCGAAATTTTTTCTGCGATAAAGTGCAAGGAAATATATGTAATTTATAATACCAATTAAACCTGCAAAAAGCCCCATATATTCTGCTCCCGAAGCATTAATTATAATTGCTCCTGCTCCAAAATAGATCCCCTTAGCCATCATGAAAAATGAAAAATCTTTTTTGTGGAACTCATTTCCTTCTCTTATGTTGTTCATAAGTACCATTAGGAAAAACATAATGTAAAATAAAGTCAGAAACAAAAACGCACCTAGATAAGGTATTTCTTCGTGATAGAAGAATATTTTTGCGATGAGCCAAATTTCATACGTCATGAATGTAAATCCAAAAGAAACAAGATTTACAAGCATTGATTTTTGATAATAATCGTAAATAATCACGCCTACGTTTAGCAAAGTTAGATACGAAAATAAAATTAAATAATCGCTTCCAATAAAGTGGACTGTAAAAGGGGCAAGGTATGCAGCGATGAAGGTAATTAAAACAATTTCATGTCGTTTTACAGCAATTGAAATGAAAATAGTACTTGTAATAATGAAAATTGTTATAATTATCCATAAAGCAAGAGGGATTAAATGATATTGATAATATGCTGCAAAAATGGTAAAAATTAATGAAGCAATTCCTCCTCCAATTACTACATTGCTAAAATGAAAGTATTTTTTTCGAATTAAATAACCTCCAATCAGTAGAATAAGGGTTAAAATTATACCAAAGAATAATCGACCAAAAGTGTTTATCCATTCCATTTCCATGGAAACATTTATAAACAAAGCAATACCAACTAAAAATCCGCCAATTCCAACTTTATCCCAAACTTTTTCGCCGAGAAAAAACTCTAAATCTTCGGGCAGTTTTTGTCTTAGTTCTAAATATTTGGCTTTTATTTTTTCTTTTCGCAGAAGTTTTTTGTCTGATTTTTTTGCCTTATGATGTTTGTCTTCCTGTAACCAACTATGGAAAGAAGGATCGTCGTCTGTTAATGCTTTTATGATTCTTTTATCAGATTCTTGCATTTTATTTACTTCATATTTAAGTCTATGAAGTGTTTTAGACATTTTCCGAATAGTGTTGTTTTGTCGGCTAATATATAAAAGTATAACTATACTAATGATAGATATTATAATACTAAGATATAAAACTATATTTTGAGTTAAGTCTAGATTCACAGATGAAAATATTTCTGCAAATTTAAAAAATTATCTTCTTTAGTAGTAATCAATTTTTGTAAAATTTAATAGAAAGGTCAAATAATTGTTAAAAGCTATAGATCTGTTTTAATTTTATTCTTTTTTTGATTGTAAATTTAAGTCATTTCTAAAATGAACATCCATTTGAGTGAATGGTATTTCTATGCCTTGTTTTCTAAATTCGGCATCAATGTTAAAACGCAAATCGCTTTTTACAAATTCTATTCTGAAAGGATTATCTGAATAAAATAAAAGTTTGAAATCAAGTGAGGAAGTTCCAAAATCAGTGAATTGAACCTGAGGTTCGGGTTTTTTTAGCACTAATTGATGATCATTTGCACATTTTAAAAGTATCTGTTTTACTTTTTGTGTGTCTGAACCATAAGCGACTCCCACATTTAGTGCAAACCGCGAATAATTTTCGCCCTTTGTCCAATTAATAACACTTCCCGATACTAATAATGAATTAGGTATTATAACTCGAATATTGTCACGAGTCAAAACATTTGTTGTACGGAAACCTATTTCTAAAATTGTTCCTGAAATAGTGTCTGCATCAATATAATCTCCAACTTTTACTTGTCTTTCTATTAACAAAATTAAACCAGACGCAAAATCGTTGAAAAGTTGCTGTATTCCCATTCCTATTCCAACTAATAAAGCTGCTGAACCTGCAAGTAATATAGAAAGATTAAATCCAATTGATTGAAATATAAAAACAATTACTATTGTCCAAATGAAATATTTACTTATGTTTAAGAGAGTTACAGAAGTTGAAGCGTCAATTTTTTCCCTTTTTACCTGACGATTAAGTGCTAGTTTTAAAAATAAAATTGATAAAGCTGTTAATGATATTGAGATAAATACAAAAAGAATATCTGCTAATGTGATGGCTACATCTTTTATGGAAATAAGTTCAAGCTTGAGTATTTCGTTGTACTGAATTAGTAAAATTTTTAAGATGTAATGAATAGAAATCAGCCAGAGTAATGATCTGAACATTATCAATGGCGATTTTTTTTTGCTAACATTACTTGAATTAAACCATCTTTTTAGAATTTTGTTCAAGAATAAATTTACGAATAAAATTATTACAATTATTGCTAATTCTACCGGATTTAATCTAACATATTTATTGTCGATTACAGCTATTTCGCGCAAAGAGGGAACAACCATGAGGCTTATCATAATAATTGAAAAGCCCCAAGTTGCTATAAGCATTATTTTTTTAGAGATTTCTTTGACTTCGCCTTTTAAATGATTCTTTATATAAATAGAAATAAACGAAGCAAATAGAATGATTATTAAGCCAAGAATCAAGTCCCAGTAATCTATTTGAAGATATTTTAGATTTATTATTAGGTCGTTCATTAATCCTGCTTTAAGTTGTCGAGTTGACCAGTTATCGAGTTAATCAGTCAACCAGTTATCGAGTTTACCAGTTATCGAGTTTACCAGTTATCGAGTTATCGAGTTGACCAGTTATCAAGTTAACCAGTTGACCAGTTGACCAGTTATCGAGTTAACCAGTTGACCAGTTGACCAGTTATCGAGTTAACCAGTTATCGAGTTAACCAGTTATCGAGTTGACCAGTTATCAAGTTAACCAGTTGACCAGTTGACCAGTTATCGAGTTAACCAGTTATCGAGTTAACCAGTTGACCAGTTATCAAGTTATACATTAACAATTAATTATTAATTATTAATTATTAACTATTAACTATTAACTATTAATTGATTAAATATCATCATCAATTGCTTTTTTCTTGATGCCAACAAGAACACTACTCCAATTTTTTGCTTTCCAGATATCTCTATTGTTTTTCATTACGTGCAAAGGTCTTGGGCTGTCTGCACCCGAACATTCAACGAAAAATTTTATGTATCCATCAGCTTCTGTTCCACTACTCGAGTTTGTTGAAAATTCAAAAATATATGGAAGATTTACAGAATAGTCATTCTCAGCAGTACTTCCTTTGATGTATGAATTTGGTAATTTAGGATTTTGAGCAAGCTGAGATTTTATTCTACTCAAGTCGCCATTCAAAAGTTTAAATCCTTTATAAACATTACCTTCTTGTAAACTACCTCTATCTATTGCAATTACAAGACATTGTTCTCCTAAACTTTCATTTTCATTGAATATCTTGTACGCCATTAGAAATACTGCGGCTCCTCCTTCGGGAGTTGTAGCCAATTCATCTCGAAGTTTTGTGAATTCTTCTACTGTTGTTGGTTGTTGGTTGATTGTTACAGTTTTCATAATCTGAATTTTTAGATAGTTATATTTTTGTCGGCAAAGACTCCGACTGTTTTTTTGAGATTTTATACAAATACCAATGTTGCTCCAAAGCCATATTTCTGGAATGATGCGTCTTGGTAATTTATTTTGTTTAAATCTAAGTGAGAACGTATTTTAGTTTTAAGGCTTCCGTTGCCTTTTCCATGGATAAAAACAATTTTTTTAATGTGATGTGTTTTTTGAGCAGTCAACAATTCTTCTTTGAATTTTTCCATTTGAAAATCTAACATTTCTTTTGGTTCCAGACCTTTTGTATCATCCAGTAATTCAATTAAATGTAAGTCAATTTCAACTGTATCTGTTTTTTTAGGCGGAGTAAATTGTTTAGGTTTATTAACTTTCTCGTTGATGATTTCTTTTTCAATTACGATTTTTTCAACATCTTTTTGTTTGATGTTTTTCATCGCTAATTTTAACGGATTTTCTTCTAAAATTGAGTATGATATTGCTTTTGATTCAAAGAAATGATTTTTTTCAAAAGAGGTTTCCTTATAAAAAACATGTGGATTTATTGTTATACTCCTCATAATTGGAGCTTTTACATCGTAAGGGATTTTTCGGAAAAAAATGAATTGAACTACAATTTCTTTTATTTCGTTGATTTCTGAAAGTTCATAAGTTTGCAAATGTTCAATGTAGTTTGGTTGTAAGATACCCGGAAAACTTTCAAACGAATTAAATTTACGAATTTGATAAATGTACATTAAATGCCAATTACTATCGTTTATTAAGTTCATTTCTTGTGCGCATTGCGTTGGGGTTTGCGGCTTTACGGGAACAAACGAAAGAAAAATGTTTACCTCTTCATTGTCTTTAATAACCTGAGGTTCATCAGAAGTAATTTGTTGTTCTATTGTTTTAGGTTTTTCGATTTCGGGCTTCTCGTTTTTTTGAGAACCGGAAGAAGAATTGAAGAACGAATCGGTTTCCAATTCAACTTTTAGCAAATCAGCACTTTTTACAGGGTATTCAAATCCTTCATCTGTTAATACTTTAACTAGTTTGTAGTCAATTACTTCGGTGATTTCTCCACCGCCTACTTCGTTCAAAAATTTTACTTTGTCTCCTACTTTATAATTCATCGCTTATTATTAAAAATTTAATGCACAAAAATATGATAATTTGCTGATTTTTGGAAATGTTTTATTTTTCATTAATCAATCGTAATGGAAACAGAAATAAGTTCAAATTTATTTTTTTTGATTGAATAGTTGAAAGTTTGAGTTCCTTCTTCTATTTCCCATTTGTTAATCAAAAAATATTCGTCTGAAATTTCGGTAGAAATGTACAAAAAACCTTCGTCGTTATCGTAAGCAGACATTTCAAATTGTTTTAATTCAAATTTTTTGTTGAAAAGACAAATCCAATGCACTGTTTCAGATGAATAATCGCGACTGATTAAGAGTATGAAATTATTTTTATGTTTATAGATTGAATAAATAGAATATTCAAAAATATTGTTGAATTCTTCTAGTTTTTCAAGGCCTAATATTTCCCAGTTTTCCTTGTTTAAATTTAACGAATTTTGTGGTTTTTCTAGGGTTGTTGAGTCATTAAAAGGTCTTTCTATTGATAATTCGTTGTTTTCAGCATATTTGACAATAGTTTTTTTTACGGAATCTTGACCAAATGAACCGAATACAAATAATAATAGAATTGATAATGCGATTAGTTTTTTCATTTTTAAGTTTAGTTTTTTGTTCTTAGTTTTTCAGTCCTCAGCCTTTCTGTTTTCAGTCTTCCGCTTAAATAAAATATTTGACTTCCGACTTCCTATTTTTTCTGCATTCCATTCACATCTCCAATCATAAAAGTATGTCTTCCTTTTTCGGCAATTTTGTTGATAGTTTCAAGGAATTGCAAGAATTTCATGTCATCGTTGTCTTTCATTATCTCAGTCGCATTTTTTAACGCTCTTGCTGTTGCCACAACTGTTCTGGCATTTTCAAGTTCAGATTTTGCCCGTATTTTTGATTCAAGTTGTTTAGAAAATAACGTTTGAATATTTTTTGGGAAAGTTAAATCTTTTAATACAACTTGCTCAATTTCAATACCTAATGGTTCCGCGAGTTTTTTAATTTCATCAGAATTTTGGTCTGTAAGTTCGCTGCGTTTTTCGTTAAGTTCGTCGCTATTGAATTGTGAAATTTTATCTCTAATTTTAATTTGAATAGCATTGTAAAGCAATTGTTCCGCTTCTGTAATAACTTGATAAACACCATTGTTTAAAGTAAAGTTGCTAAGAAGTTTCATTCCGTCGGTAATTTTATAAATAAAATAAAAAGAGAAACGAAAAGCAATATTATCTTTTGATAAAACTTCCTGATTCCCAATGTTTAACATTTTTCCGGCAAGAGGAAGCACAAATAATTCTGTTTTATCTTTCGGGTCTTTTATTTCGTATATTCCTGGCTCAAGTATTTTTTCAAATTTATTTTCACGATAAAAGTATCCAATAGTGTTTGGTTTTACCTGATATTTTTTTTTCGGCTTAAATAGTTTCATTTTATAATGATTAGATAATTAGTTAATTAGATTGTGTATTCTTACTTGAAAAAGTCAATGTAAATGGCAAATTTTAGTACTTAATAAAAGACAAAGAACACCGTAAATCGGGGGTGGCAGATTTAGTAGTACGTTAAAACGTAAAACGGTATCCTCCGACACGCAAACCGAGAAACAGTTGAGCTAAAAAGCCCTGTTCTTTGTCTTTCCTTCTAGTTGGTTTTCCAGACCAAAATTGCAACCAATGCTAAGTGAGGAATCGAACCTCTTGAGACTTGCCCCCGCAATACCCTGTTTGTTTTGCAAGTCCCTTAAATTTAAACAGGTGGCGGTATATTTTAAATGAATAATTTACAATTTACAATGAACAATTTAAAGAATTTCAAAAATAGGGATTTTTAGTTGAAAGAAAAGTAGAATTTGACGAGTTTTTAGATATTTCGTTGTTTTTTAGCTTTATCAGCATTCATTTTTAGTAAAATTAAAAATCCCACAATAATAATTATGTAGTTAATTAAAGAAAATGTCCATTTTATTTGTGTGATGTTTGTTGCTGATTTTACTAGGTTTTCTGTTATTATGCCTGAGAGAATGTATTCTGTAACGAGTTTGTTTTCGTAGAAATTTTCTACCCAATCTAAAACAGCCGGAATTATAGGGAAAAGATTTATAGCACGCAGAGTTTTATTTCTGAAATTGATGTTTTTATAAATTATCGAGAGCAAAAAAACGTACATTAATCCGTAAATTGCAGGAAAAATATTGTCCCAAACAGTTAATAGGGTAGAGTAGCACTCTAATGCTTCTTTGCTGACGGATTCAAACATATTTTGCACATATTCAACATCATAGTTGACTTTTAATCCTAAAATCTGATACTCATTTGAAAGTTCATTTGTGATACATTCTCCTTTTTTGCCCATAACAAACGAAGCGTATAGAACCATCGCTGTAGCTAAAAATATTACTATAAAAATGTTTGAATTTTTGTAGAAAAAATTGCTTAGTTTTTTCATCTGTTTATTTTTTTATTTTTACATTATTGTCAGATGTTACTCCACGAAAAAATAATCATTTCCTTGTGTGTAAATAATTATTTTTA
>JAFGUD010000426.1 GCA_016938685.1 Bacteroidales bacterium
ATTATATTGTGCAAAAAAATAAAATTGGCTTTTTTGTAACATGAAACAGAACAATTATAATTACGCACTCGGTTTATGCTCGCGTTACCACACATAAAAATAAAGACAAGAGAATGACTGATAAAATTTATTTGCAAGATATTTTGCCACTTGAAAAATTAAATGAAGAAGGAACGGTGATTCTGGTAAGACATTATCATGAGAAATTAAACGAAATGATAAAACTTGAATTGATAGAAGAATACCAGAGCTATCAACGGAAAAATTCGGCATTTAGAGACTGTAAATTAATTATCAGCTTTTTGGCAGAACCTAATAATCATGCGAAACTTTTTGGAGTATATAGAAATTTGGGAATCAAAGAAAATTTGAATCTACCTAAATATTCAAAATTATTAGAAAAGTACTGCGTTCCTCAGAACATAGATAATGACTTGTTTATGGAACTTAAAAAGGTTCATGAATTTGAAAAATTTGAAAACAGAATTATTATTGACTGGATTGTACCGAGAGGTTGGTATAATACTTATGGACAGGTAAAAAATAAAGAAGTAGTGAAAATTTTACCATATAATTTTGTCGACGAATTTCCTGGACTAATGAGAATAAAATTAAGCGCACAAGAATTAAAAACAATTATAAATAATCCTCAGACACATTCGAAATGGTATGAGTCATTAACAAGACTTCAGGCTGTTTACATGATTTTAGACAAAAAAACTGGAAATCAATATATAGGAACGACTTATGGTCAAAATGGATTATGGCAACGATGGGAAAATTACGCTAAAGGAGATTTCACTGGTGGAAACAAAGAATTGATTGATTTAAAAGAGAAAGACAATAACTTTCATGACAACTTTCAATATTCTATTTTGGAAGTGCTTTCAAAGAATGCTTCACAGAAAGAATGTGTTGATGCTGAAAGTCTTTGGAAAGAAAAACTTGGAACAAGAACGTTTGGATTAAATAAAAATTAAAAAAATACGTGTGGTAACAATGTATATAGCAAATAGGCGAGATAGTAGTAAATTCAAGGGTTGTAACCCGCTTCAACTTAGTAACGGTTTGATGATTTTGAAGCCCGCAATCGCCTACTTGCAATATACAAAACGTTA
>JAFGUD010000427.1 GCA_016938685.1 Bacteroidales bacterium
TTAAAAATATTAAACGGATAGAATGATAAAAAAAATACGCACCATAACAATGTGTAAATTTAATCGCGGGCTCGGCGCTGATATTCAACTGTTTATCTCGCCTCAGCCTCGGTGGTTCAGGACAGTGAAGCTCACCGAAATCCGCGCCTAAACTTACACGCAAACGTTAGGTGCCAAATCGAAAGACGGGCAACGTGCACTTTTTCATGGTGATGAGTAAATATTTTAGTGTCGTGCATTTAACTTTGTATCCAGATTGGATTTCTGACTCGTTCTTTCATTTTTCAGGAGTAAAAGGATTTTTAAATATTTATACAAGGATTTATTTGATAACGGTTTGATTTTTTTGTTCTATGATTTATTGGTTCGTGAAACTGGATTTTGCCAAGAGCGGCTAAAGGATTCTTTCTTAAACTCATTTTCGTGCGGACTAAAAAAATTTGCCGCCACGATTGGAGTGTTTCGCTGAGAAAAAGGGATTTTTAGGTTTTACAAATATTTTCAGGAGTCAAAAGGATTTTTGTTTTTAATTGCGGCTCTGGTTGACTAAAAATAAGTCCGCATTTCAAACTTAGATTTGAAAACAAAAATGGAGATAATTTTACCATAACGGATTGATATGTTGAAAAAAACATAGTACAGATTTAATGAAACGTTTGTTTGAATAGATTGCTCATTTAAGTTACGCTTCGGGCTGATTTAAATTCTGTACGATTTCAGGATTTGATTACTTAAAAACACGAGAGAGCCAAAAAATAAAATGAGAGAAACATCTCAACCGATTTGAGAAAAATAAATACTAATATGATTAGTTCTAAAATAAATTGTTTAATTTCAGGACTTTGATTTATAAACTAACGATAAAAACAGTGCAAACGGTGCTGGTTTGTAAGTTTGACTTTTTCTTCGATAAAGACAAGAAAGGAAAATTCGGCACCTAACAAAGTGTAAAATTAATCGCGGGTGAAGTGGTTATTTTAGCCCCCTGCCCCGCTTCAACTCCGGTGTGTATGCGGACTGGAACGATGCACGAAAACCGCGCCTAATCTTACACTTAACCGTTATGGTGCATATTGAAAACGCACATTTAAAGACAGTTATAAAGTCCACGGTGGACTGTCAACTGTTCGGATTTTTCGCTCTTTGACTTGATTTCGTGATTTTTTGTTAATGCTGTGAGTTGACAACGCTATGACAGTCCGTCGTTGACTTTTAATGATTAGAAAACCAAGATTTTTCAATACAAACGGTACGATTTACGGGATTTCTGTTTTTAACGGACTTCTTTCCAATTCGACTAATTTTTAACTTAACGACTTGATTTACAACTTTAAAAATCATTCGGTACTTCAAAAAACTAACGGTTGACTTTAACGATTTTCAACACAGAAATGACTTTTAAAACGCAGCGGAGAATTAATTGCGAAAGGACTTTTAAAAACTCAATCGGCTGGTTTTTATGCAACAGAGATTTACGAAATCCATGAGAAAAGGGATTCGAGAACCGAAAGAATTAGACGTTAACAACAAGTGTTTCGAGATTTTGACAAAAACGATAGAGATAAATATTATATTTAACCTTGATTTTTAAATGTTTCGGCTGACTAAAACGACGCAGAAAACGAACAAACTGAAACGTTAAAAAAATAGTTTTCAGGATTTTAAATACATAAAACTGATAAAATGACAAAAAAATACGCACCATAACAATGTGTAAATTTAATCGCGGGCTCGGTGTTGATATTCAGCTGTTTATCTCGCCTCAGTCTTGGTGGTTCAGGACAGTGACGCTCACCGAAATCCGCGCCTAAACTTACACGCAAACGTTATGTGGCATAATAAAAAACCGCTCAGTATGACAATTAGGGATAAATTTAAAAATAGACTCTTTGGATTTCCAATGCTAAAACAAATGTTAGATATGGATTTTGAGAGCATTATTAAATATCTTGACTTCGTTTATGAGAGTATTGATAATGAGCAAAAAGAGATTGATAAACTAAATGATGGATTAACAACTTTTGAAAATGAATTTGACGAAGAAAGTTTTGATTCCTTTATAGCTGACAAAAGTTACTATTTTGATTCTGTTTTCCCAAATGAACTTAATAAAGGAATCTTTTTGTCGATTTTCGGGACTTTTGAATTCAGAATAAGGATTGCTCATAAACTTGTATATCAAATTGTCAAAAAGGAAAAGTATTCAGATAAAAATTTTTTAGATATTTGGACTGTTAAGCAAAATATGCTTGACTTACTTGATTGTTCAAACAAAGAATTAAAAGAATCTTGGAAAAGCATTAATCATCTTAAAGAGATAAGAAACTCAATAGCACATAACAATTCTATGACTAATATTTCATTGAAAAATTCAGATTTCAAATTAGTTAAGGATTTAATTTTAAGTGAGTATTCAGAATATCTTACGATTGATAACGGATTTTTCAAAATAGAGAGGAAAGACTTTCATTATTTTGCAATTGCAAAATTCAAAGACTTTTTTAAAAATTTGGATATTGAGGTAAAAAATTACACAATACTTTAAAATAATAAAATTATGAGAGCAATTGAAATTAATGACACAGTAAGGCACAGAACAGATAAAAAGCATTATACTGGTGAAATAGTTGTAATAAGTATTGACGGCAATAAAATTCTTTGCGAGTATTTTGACAGTTCTGATAATTGTAAAAAAGAAAAATGGTTTGACGAAAATGAGTTAGAATTTGTTAAAAGTGCAGAGGGTGTTTTTTTTTAAGCTCTGTGTATAATAAAATTATCATCTTATGATTTTTAATTTTAAACATAATGAAAAAAATATTGCTTATATTATTGTCATTTAGTTGCTTATTATGCTATAGTCAAGATAGGTATAATATTAAAGTTACTGGTATGACAGACGAATATTCTGAAATGTTTCTAAATTATAAAGAAATAATTACAGATGGAATAAACAGTCTTAAACTGCCTCAAAGTTTTTTTCCAGTTGATGTTTTAGTTAGCTACGAAAATGGAGAAGGTTTGGTTACACTATCTGCAAACTATGTCCATGATGATATTTTTTCTCAAGATAGCAGGTATTCAAGTGTTAATAATAATAGAAGAGTTTTTGCAGAAGGAATAACCTTTATTCTTCCTAAAATTTTAGCAACTATTCTGAAAGACTATAAATTTAATGTGGCAAGCAAGGGGGGACACAGCATCAACATTGATAGTGATATATTAAACTTTAAAAGCTGTGTAATACTAAATAGTGGTCAAAACTATGTGCAAATATATGCTTACGACGAATACAAAAGTACCAGCTCTCGGAATTACAAAAGTTATTTTTATCCAAATATATTCTTGAAATATAATGATGTTACTTATGAGATTGAACCTCAAAACGTATCAACATTCAATAGTTATGATTTTTTCTACATTGGTAAAACAACAGGTTTTGATGGTAAACCAACACCTTACTATTATTTTTCAAAATTTTTCAAGATTGATGAATGGAAACATCCTTCGCACAAAACAAAAAAATCTGTAGTTGAAACTAAGTCACAAGAATCTATTGTATCACCCGATAAGAAATTAGAAGATAAATCAGATGATTTAGAAATAATATTCAAAATAATTAATTCTTCAACATACTTTAAGAATTTAACAAATGGATTATCTGAAAGAATTATTGAAAATGGTGGTACTTCATATGGTTTCATTGTTGCCAAAAAGCCATCTGACGAAAAAGACAAAACCCAGAAAATATATGAAATCAGCTTACATGAAACATATCCAGATAGAATTGTAACAATAACAAGATTTATATTTGATATTCAATTAGAAAAACTATTTGTAAATAACATAATCGATACAACTCAAATTGATTTTAACAAAGACCTCCTAAAATTACTAAGAGAAAAAAGTCAAAATAAAAAATCAAACAAAAAGGAAAACAAAAACACATTTCTCATTGACATCTTACAAACAAAAAGCGATTCTTTATATATTGATTTTGAAAATCTTGAAAGTTCTTATTTGCCTGATTGTGTGAAAATAAATAAGAACAAAAATGACTCAACGTTATTTACGTTATCGAGTTATTTCGAAAATGGTAAGATATTTCGAAAATACACAGATATATCTTTAATCGACTCATCACATGTCAAGTTTGAAGAATGGCATAAAAATGGTCAGTTAAAAGAAACAAATCATTTCAACAACAATAATACATTAAAACAACGTGAGACATTTTGGAAAAATGGTAAAATAAAAAGAAAAGATATTTATGAAAATGGTAAATTAATAAACGGTATTACTTGGGATTCAAAGGGCAATGAAGTTAAATATTACCCTTATGAAATTCCTCCTTCATTTCCGGGTGGTGATATTGAACTACGAAAAATCATCGCAAATAATATAAAATATCCGATAAAAGCTGCAGAAAATGAAATTCAAGGAAGAGTATGGGTTGGTTTTATCGTCGAAAAAGATGGAAGCATTATAGATGTTGAAGTACTTAGAGGCATACATCCTTTACTTGATAAAGAAGCTATTGAGGTTGTAGAAAAGCTTCCTGCATGGACTCCAGGACAAAAAGATGGAGAGAACATTAGATTTTCATACATTATTCCCATCAATTTTAGTTTAAAATAAATAATAATTACTGTTCAAATCAATAAATTGTCAATTACGCCACATAACAATGTGTAAAATTAATCGCGGGTGAAGTGGTAATTTCAGCCCCCTGCCCCGCTTCAAATTCGGTGTGTATGCGGACTGGAACGATGCACGAAAACCGCGCCTAATCTTACACGTAAACGTTACCATGCATTTAAAAAGACAGGCTACCAGGCTGTATAACAGATAAATAAGAAATGAGAATATTGATAATACTTGCTCACCCAGACAGACATAGTTTTAATCACGCAATAGCCAATGAGTGTAAGCAAAGACTTACAGAGAATGGACATAAGATAATTTTTCATGATTTACATGAAGAACACTTCGACCCATTAATTACTTCGACAGAAATACCTAAAAACGGTAAGATTAATGATTTGGTTAAAAATCATTGTGATGATTTAGTACAGAGTGATGGGATAATTATTGTTCATCCGAATTGGTGGGGACAACCTCCCGCAATATTAAAAGGTTGGATTGACAGAATTATTAGACCTGGAATTGCATATGAGTTCCATGATAGTGATAATGGTGAAGGAATTCCGATTGGATTATTGAAAGCAAAAACAGGGCTTGTTTTTAATACATCAAACACAAATGCGGATAGAGAAAATAAAATCTTTGGTGACCCTCTGGAAACGATTTGGAAAAACTGCATCTTTGATTTTTGTGGAGTAAAACAATTTGAGAGAAAGATATTTAGGATAATTGTTACAAGCGATTTAGAGCAAAGACTTCAATGGTTGAAAGAAACCAGAGAATTAATTGATAAACATTTTCCTGAAAATAAAATTGGATGATAATGAATTTCAGGTTGATAATAATTGAAAACGCATGGTAACAGCAAAATATAATTAATCGCGGTTTCGGTGCTGATAAACAAGGCTTACAGCCCGCATCAACACCAGTACTTTTCGACAGGAAAGTACCACGCATTCCGCAACTAATCATATTTGCGAACCGTTATGTGCCAAATTCAAAAGGACAGGCAATCTGCTAATATTTAGATTGTTGATTAAAAATCTGAACTCGTACATTTTGCCTGGTTCCATGATTTGATTACTGATTTTGCTCTTTGAGAAAATGGATTTTTAAAATGACAATTACTTGAGAATTTGATTTCTAACTTTATGATTTTTTCAAAACTCAAGGATTAAATTTTCAACGAGATTAACATGATTAAAAAACGATTCCGTAATGACTCAATTTTTACGCGGATTAAAATAAATTCTCGGTATGAATTGAGTATTACGCTGAGAAAAATGGATTTTTAGGATTGTAAATTGTTTGCAGGAGAATCTAATATTTTTCCGGTTTGAATTTCGGTTCGGGCTGACTAAATTTCAGTTCAATTTCGAGATTTGATTGCTTAAAAACAGGAGAGATTTTACGAGTGACCGAAATAAGAGAATTTCAACTCAAGCGATTTGAGAAAAATAAATACTAATATGATTTGTTCTAAAATAAAATGTTTATTTTCAGAACTTTGATAAAACAACAAAACGAACCGATGAGAACAAAGCTTACATGTATGTTTGACTTTTTCTTCGACAAAGACAAGAAAACAAAA
>JAFGUD010000428.1 GCA_016938685.1 Bacteroidales bacterium
CCCTAAACACAAAACCAATCATAAATACAGAAGTCGCTTTCCCCTTTTAAGTTTTATTTATTGAAAATAAAACCAACCATTAAATCATTTCAAAGATAAATAAAAAACTTCCATTCAAACAAATGAAACATAATCAAAACAAGCAATATTGCAGGTTCATTGTTTTGTTTTCTCAATTTGGGAAAATCATTTTTTATATGGGAATTGAATTGGGGAGCGATGACTTACCTAAATTATCTCAAAGACGTTATATTTGCGCAAAAAACACCGTGGGACGAAAAAAAAAGAAACCTTTTTATGAAAAGGTAAAGATAGTAGATATTGGTGCTGAAGGAAAAGCACTGGCCAGAGTGAAAGATATGGTGGTTTTTACACGTTTGGTTATTCCGGGCGATGTGGTTAATTTACAGGTAACCAAAAAACGTAAAAAATATCAGGAGGCATTTGTAACTCATATTCATGAATATTCAAAAGACAGGGTGGAGGCATTTTGCAGGCATTTTGGTACTTGCGGCGGATGTAAATGGCAGTTTCTTCCTTATAAGAAACAATTATTTTATAAGGAAAAGCAGGTGAGCGATCAGTTAAAACGAATCGGGAAACTTGATTTACCTGAAATTCAGCCGATACTTGGTTCATCAAAAGATACGCTTTACCGGAATAAACTTGAATTTACGTTTTCAAATAAAAAATGGCTCTCACTTGATGAGATTAAAACCGATGATACAATTGAAAATTTGAATGCACTTGGGTTTCATGTGCCCGGTTTATTTGACAAGGTAATTAATATTGAAAAGTGTTGGTTGCAACCCGAACCTTCAAACAAAATAAGAAATTTTATTTATGAATATGCCACTTCTCACTCATTGGAGTTTTTTGATATAAAAGAACAAAAAGGATTTCTTAGGACGCTGATTATCAGAACCAGTTCAATCGGTGAAGTAATGGTAATTCTTTCCTTTTTTCGTGAAGATGTTGAAAAAAGGACACAACTACTTACCGCTATAAAAAAGGAATTC
>JAFGUD010000429.1 GCA_016938685.1 Bacteroidales bacterium
AAACGTTTGTTTTTTCGTCCTTTTTATTATAATTTTGGGCAAACTTTTTAATAGTAAAATTAAAATTATGTTTAAAAAAGAAATTTACATAAAGCGACGTAAAAATTTACGCGAAAAAATGTCAAGTGGATTATTGTTATTTCTTGGAAATCAAGATGTTGCATTTAATTATCCCGCAAACATTTATCCTTTCAGACAAGACAGTTCTTTTGTTTACTTTTTTGGTATCGATCAGCCCGGACTTGCAGCAGTAATTGATGTTGAAAGTGGCGAAGAAATAATTTTTGGTAATGAATTAACTATTGATGATATAATTTGGATGGGAAAACTTCCAACGATTAAAGATTTATCGGAAAAGGTAGGTATTTCAAATGTTTTGCCTTCTTCTGAATTATCGGTAATATTATCCACTGCAATTAAGTTAAACCGAAAAATTCATTATTTGCCACCGTATAGAGGTGAAATTAAACATCAAATTGAAAATTTAATTGGTATAAAATATGATTTAACTCGCGATTATGCTTCAATTGAATTAATAAAAGCGGTTGTTTCTCTTCGTTCAATAAAAGATGCTCTTGAGGTTGCCGAAATTGAAAAAATGGTTGATGTTGCTTATAAAATGCATACTACTGCAATGAAATTAGCAAAACCAGGAGTAAAAGAGCAACAAATTACCGGAGCAATTACAGGAGTTACCTGGGAACACGAAGGATTTTTATCTTTTCCGGCTATTGTAACTGTAAACGGACAAACTTTACACAATAATTACTATGGAAATACATTGAAGGAAGGACAGCTTTTGGTTTGTGATTCCGGTGCCGAAGCGTATTCAAAATATTGCAGCGATATTACAAGAACTACGCCCGTAGGTGGAAAGTTTAATGAGCGTCAAAAAGAAATTTACGAAATTGTTTTAAAAGCTAATCTGGCTGTTATTGACAATGTTAAACCCGATATTTTTTACAAAGATATGCACATTTTAAGTGCAAAAACTATTGCTCAGGGCTTAAAAGATGTTGGTATCATCAAAGGTAATGTTGATGATGCGGTTGCTGCCGGTGCTCATGCGTTGTTTTATCCTCATGGACTTGGACACATGCTTGGTTTAGACGTACACGATATGGAAGGGTTTGGTGAAAATTATGTTGGTTACGACAAAGAAATTCAACGTGCTACTCAATTTGGGCTTGCTTTTTTACGTCTCGGACGTCGTTTAAAACCCGGATTTGTAATTACTGTTGAACCGGGTATTTATTTTATTCCTGAATTAATTGATATTTGGAAATCGGAAAATAAATTATCTGAATTTATCAACTATGATAAGGTTGAAACCTACAAAGATTTTGGCGGAATACGAATTGAAGATGATATTTTAATTACAGAAACCGGTGCAAGAGTTCTTGGAAAGCCAATTCCTAAAACTGTTGCTGATGTTGAAAAAATGTGTGCTGAATAGTTTTTTTAAATTATATTTTTTTATAAAAGCCCTTGTTTAATAAATAAGGGCTTTTTTGTAAATTTTTAATTGATCTTTTGAAGAATAAAACCAATTCGGGTTGGAATATATAGCTGAAGATAATGTTTTTTGTTAAATTCATGTGTTTCGTATATCATTTCCTCATCTAATCGTTCGTAACCCAAAAATTCTTTAGCATCTGAATTAAAAATTATTTGGTATTTTCCTTTATCAATTTCAAAACCGTAGCCTTCATAAGATTTTAGCGGGCTTAAATTGAAAACAAACAATAATTCAGCACGTTTAAAAATAAGAACTTGGTCGTCGTTATTTTGAATAATTGCAAAAGGTTTTATAGCTGATAAAATAGCATGTTTTTTTGTAACGTTGACCATTTGTTTGTCAAATTCACCAAGATAATGGTAGGCTAAAAGTTCGTTTTTATACAAGCTCCATTGACGCCGGGCATAAGCATAAGACCAACCGTTTCCCTCTCGTGGAAAGTCAATCCATTCGGGGTGGGCAAATTCATTTCCCATAAAGTTTAAATATCCGTCTCCGGCAGTCGAAATTGTTAGTAGTCGGATTATTTTATGCAGGGCAATAGCACGTTCAATATTTAGATTTATTAAATCAATATTCATAAAAAAATACAAGTCTTTGTCGGCTAAACGCGTAATAATGGTTTTGTCTCCAACTAATGCCTGGTCGTGAGATTCTGCATAAGAAATTACTTTTTCGTCGTTTCGTTTATTTGTGAGTTGATAAAAAATATCGCCAACTTTCCATTGTTCATCTTTAAATTCTTTAATTAATTTTATCCAAAAATCGGGTACACCCATTGCTAAACGATAATCAAAACCATATCCACCTTCAGTTAAAGGTGTAGCTATTCCGGGCATTCCGCTCATTTCTTCGGCAATAACTATTGCGTGAGGTTTTATTTTGTGAATAAGTTTATTGGCAAGCATCAAATAGGTGATAGCGTCTTCGTCTTGATTATCATTAAAATACTGATCGTAAGAAGTAAAATCGGTTTCGAGACCATGATTTAAGTATAACATGCTTGTTACACCATCGAATCTGAAGCCGTCAAAATTATATTCATCAAGCCAAAATTTGCAATTTGAAAGTAGAAAATGAAGGACTTCAGTTTTTCCGTAATTAAAACAACGAGAATCCCAAGCAGGGTGTAAACCTTTAGCTCCTTGGTGAAAATACTGATATTCAGAACCATCGTAATTGCTAATTCCTTCATTCACATTTTTAACTGCGTGAGAATGAACCAAATCCATTATTACCATTAATCCGTTTTTGTGAGCCTCGTCAATAAGTTCTTTTAAATCTTCAGGTGTTCCAAAACGCGAGGAAACTGCAAAAAAATTAGAAACATGATAACCGAAAGAACCGTAATAAGGGTGTTCCTGAATTGCCATTAATTGCAGAACATTGTAGCCGGATTTTACTACATGTGGAAGTACATTTTTTCTAAATTCCTGAAAAGTTGAAACTTTTTCTTGTTCCGATGACATTCCAATATGTGCCTCATATACAAGAACAGAATTTAATTTTTTTGGGGTTTTATGTTTAAATTTGTATTTTTTGACTGGAGTATAAACTTCGGCAGAGAAAATTTTTGTTGTTTCATCTTGAATAACTCTGTGCGAAAAAGCCGGAACTCTTTCGCCTTCGCCTCCATTCCATTTTACGTAAAGCTTGTATAAATCGCCGTGTTTTAAATAATTTTCGGGTAATATAATTGAAAATTTTCCATTATCATGCTTGGCTAATTGAAAGTCTGAGTTAAGTTTCCAATCGGAAAAATTTCCAATTAAAAATACTTCGGAGGCATTGGGCAACCAATCTCTGTAAATCCAACCTTCGTTAGTTTTATGAAGACCGTAGAATAAATGTGCATTTGAGAAATCAACAATGTTTTTTTCTCTGCAAAGCTTAATTTCTGTATATTTTGCATTGTTAATTCTTTCAACAATTTTTTGTTTGTAGGGAATTAAATACGGATCGTTTTTTAAAAGATTGATTGTTTCCATGTCCATTTATTTGAATTTTCAATATTCAGTTTGAATGTTCAATTTTCGAGTTAACAAATTTTTTTAAACTTCCAGAATACTACAAATTTTCAGTACTAAATTTAGTAAGTTGTAGTCATATCTTCGGGAACACAGATAATATAATCTGCAATTCCTATGTAATCATCGCTTAAAGTAGAAATATTTTCTTGCAAAACAGTAGAAATTGTAATCATTTTTATATTTGGATTAGTTTGAGAAATATGCCAGCAAATACCTTCGTGATTATCTGAATGATACGATCCGTTAAAATGATAAAAAACTTTACCTTTTTGCCAATTTTGAAGAATAAAATAAGCCATTGTAGCATCTTTAACTGCTTGAGCTTTAGCAATATTTGTGCTTCCATGTCCGCCCATGCTCATCATTCCTTGTATCATTTGCTGATAACAATCTACGGTTGGATCGAAAGTTATTGGTAAAGGGGCAATGTATTTTTTTGCTTGATCGGAAAGGTTATTTAATCCGACAAAATCTTTTTTGTAAACAATGCTTGCGTATCTGCGAGGAATGTTTGTTGCGATTAATGTAATAGAGTTAGTTTTTGCGTATTCCAAAATTGGTTTATAATCGGTTGTGTAGTTAGGCCATAAGCGGCACTCTTCTTCAAAGTTTTTTACATCAATTAAATCGTTCATGTATTCGTCTATAATTATCTGATTATCAGCTTCAAACATTTCTGCACCAATTATTAAATTTTGTTGATAAGCAGCAAAAAGCTCTTTAGCAACCTCAAATTCAAGCCAATGTGAAATTGCATTATTATGAAGTTCGCCGAAAAAAACCATATCTGCACTTTTAAAATCGTCAATCATTTGATTGTAAGTTACTTGATTACCGTCTTTGTTAAAAATTAAATACGCAGGTTTGTTTTGAGCAAATGTTGTAAGGGCTGAAAAAAAAGTGATAATAATAAGTTTTAGTTTCATTTTAATTGATTTATAAAGTTATAATATTTTTAAAAATGATTTAGTTTTTGTTATTTAATTGAAAGAAAAGTGTTATTTTAGTCCCATTTTTTTTCGTCGTATTCAACTAAAAAAGTTGTAATTTCAATGTTTTCAATATTTTCAACTTTTTCTTTAACAACTTCGGGGT
>JAFGUD010000430.1 GCA_016938685.1 Bacteroidales bacterium
TTCCGACGTAAGTCGGAACTAAAAGATAACAAACATTAAAGTGCCGTTAGGTACTTTCCGTTTTTTTCCTTAACTAAACGACATTGATTTATTATTACAAAAAATAAAAGAATTTTAATATGCTAATTTAATAACATAACCGTCTAATTTATTTTCGCCATCAAAAGTAGAACCTACAACTACAATTCCTCCGTCGTCAGCTTCTGTAATATCATACGCAACATCATTTGCATCAGAGCCGAAAGTTTGCTCCCATAATAAATTACCATCACCATCAAGTTCCATCACCCAAAAGTCAAGCATTCCATTGCCTTTAGACTCAGTATAACCACAAACTAATAAATTGCCATCGCTTTTTTCGTAAATTGCATTAGCTTCCTCATTCATACTCCATCCAAAAGTTTTTTCCCAAATAATATTAGTATCGTCATCTATTTTGACAACCCATAAATCTTTAGCAGTTTCTTCTGTTTCAGTAACTCCACAAAAAACGTAAGCAGAATCCCAAGTTCTAATAAAATCGTTGGCAGAGTTATTAAAATCATCACCAATTGTTTTTATCCACTTTTGAACTCCTGTTTCAGCATTAATTCTAATAAATGACACATCCCATTTTTTTTGAGAAGTGTATGTATTAGCACAAATCATGAAATTTCCATCAAAAGTAAAAACAGAACTCACAGAATGATCCATTTCTGTTATATCATAAGTTTTTTGCCACATTTCAGAACTAAATTTATTTACTCTAATTGCCCAAATATTTTCATTTTCGTCCTCAGAAAAATATCCAATTATTAAATCACCTCCATCACGAACAGCTAAAACATTGCTAGCACCATCTTTAAATTTTCCACCCATTACTTTTTTTGAAATTTTTTGTCCTTTTGAGTCTAGTCTCATATAAAATAAATCTCGACGGTATCCTTTCCTTTCATAAGTATAACCGGCAATAGTGTATGAATAATCTCTATTGATAGCAACAGAACTAATTAACGTTTTATCTGTAAAATTAAGTTTACGTTCCCAAAAAGTTTGGCCAAAGTCCGAGACGCTTATAAACCAACCTTGTGCCTGATCATTAATATCTTTTTGCATTCCTCCAATACCGTAGCTACCTCCGGAATTTACAACCGAATAAAATTCATCGTCATTATTACTGCCAATTTTTTCTTGCCATTCAACAACCGGAACCTGACTAAAAGAAATAATAACAATAGAAACAAACACAAAAACTAAACTAAATTTTTTCATAAAAAACATTTATAATTTGAATAAAATAGAAAAGAATTAAAAACAAATGGTTGCATAAATCAATCTATTTGATAAAACAAAAGTAAAATTTATTTTACAAAAAGCAGAAGAATTCAATTTTTTTAGATAAAAATCAAAAAAAAGAATTGAAGGTCTTTTTTTGAATATCTAAATATATTAAATATTTTTGCATTCCTAATTTTAAAATCAAAAAAAGATGGAAGAATATTTAGACAAAGTAATTGAGTTACTAGTCCTATACGGACCAAAACTCATTGGAGCAATTTTTGTCCTTATTATTGGCCTAATTGTTATTAAATTAATAAAAAAAGGAGTAGCTAAAATTTTCGCAAAAAAAGAATTTGACCAAAGTTTGCAATCTTTCCTTAAAAGCATGATTGGAATTGTTCTACAAGCTTTGCTGTGGATTAGTGTTCTGGGAATGGTTGGCATTCAGATGACTTCTTTTATTGCAATACTAGGAGCTGCAGGTTTAGCGATAGGTATGGCTCTAACAGGAACATTGCAAAATTTTGCCGGTGGTGTAATGATTCTACTTTTCAAACCTTTCAAAGTAGGTGATGTAATTGAGGCACAAGGTGTTGTAGGAGCAGTTAAACAAATCCAAATTTTCAACACTATTTTGAACACACCAGATAACAAAACTATTATTATTCCTAACGCCCAACTTTCGAATACTTTGATGACTAACTACTCTACTGAACCTCAACGTAGAGTCGATTGGACATTCGGAATAGGATATGGCGACAATGTTGATAAAGCTCAAGAAGTTCTTAATAATTTAATAAGCCAAGACCAAAGAATTTTGAAAAACCCAGAACATTTTATCGCTGTTTCAGCACTAGCAGACAGTTCGGTTAATCTTGTTGTTAGAGCATGGGTAAGCGGAGCAGATTATTGGGGAGTTTTCTTTGACATGAACAAAAAAGTTTACGAAGAATTCAGCAAAGCAGGACTTAATATTCCTTTTCCACAAATGGATGTACATGTACATAATAAATAATAAACATTTGAATTATAAAAAAATCCCGAAAATTAAATCGGGATTTTTTTATTATCAAAAAGCCTTAAAATATTCTATCAGCCTACAAACAATTATTTTCAATTGATTCAATAACTAAAATTCAAAAATCCACGTTATAAAAGAATAAATATAAAATAGTCTATAATGAAAAAATCGTTGCTACTACTTATTCTCATAGCTTCAATATATACTTTACAAGCTCAAGAAGGAGAGTTAAAAGAAGCTTTTGACTACTTAAATGAAGTTAGATCAAATCCATCACAATACAGTAAAGAAATCAGTGTAAATTTATCAGATATTGAACCAAGACCAGCCCTTGTATGGAACGACACGCTTGCAGAAGTTGCTTATGAAAAAGCAAAAGATATGGCCACAAATAACTACTTTAGTCACACCGACAAAGAAGGAAACGGAATAAACATCAAAATTTATAATGCAGGATATAAAATACCTGTTGAATGGACAACACCGGCAAGCAGTAATTACTTTGAATCAATTTCGGCAGGAAATAGTACTCCCAAGCAGGCAATAATAAATCTTATAAACGATAATAGCGAAAAAAAACATGAAAAAGCCGGACATAGAATGCATTTACTTGGAATAACCGATTTTTACGATAATTTGGTTGACATAGGAATTGGTTTTTATTATGATCCAAATGGCCAATACAAATATTATGTGAGCGTAATAATTGCCAAACACAACTTCTAAATTTTCATTAAACATTTTTACCTTATCTTTGTATCACTTAAAATAGATATATGCAAAAAATACTAGAAAGTTGCTATAAACTTCTGTGGAACGAAAACGATAACGCCAATGGTTGGATTGAACCAACAACTCGTTGCAATTTAAAATGCCCCGGGTGCTACCGAGGAGCAGATAAAGATGACCATATCCCTTATACTCTGTCACTAGAAGAAGTTAAATCTCAAATTGATTGGTTTATCGAAAACAGAAACATTCATACTTTGTCTATTTCAGGTGGTGAACCGCTTCTATATAAGCACATCAACGAAGTCGTAGAATATGCAACATCAAAAAAGTTGCGAACAATGATTTACACAAATGGTTTATCATTAACTGAAAAGAAATTGAAAGAATTAAAAGATGCCGGAGCTACTCAATTTTTAGTTCATGCCGACAAATATCAGGAAAGACCGGACATAAAAGACGAAATGACTGTCAACGATTTGCAACAAAAATTTTGCGACCTTTTTAGAAAAGTAAACGGACCTTTACTGGGCTTTATTCAACCTTTGTCTACCAATAATTACATTGCTGATATTGAAAGAATTACAAACATTTCACAAAAAAACACAGATATAGTTAGCTTAAACGTTTTCACATTATACAAAGACGTATGCTGGGAACCCGAAATAAAACAAAAAATATCTGTTTCGTTGACTATGAAAGAAGTTGTAGAAGCTTTCGCAGAAAACAATGGTTTTATTCCCGCAACTTACCTTCCATCAGAATTTAACCAATTTGACCCAACCTGGATTTTTGGGACAAGAGTTGGAACAAAAAATCAAAATTTCGGATATTTTGAACCAAAATTACTCAAGTTGACACACGAAAAATATCGCAAAAGAACCGGTAAACACATGTTTATTAGCCGAAGAAATAATGTTAAAATGTTAGGATTACTAAAACTTCTAAATTATAAATCAATCCGTAAAATATGGTCAAAATATCTTTTTAGTAAAAAATCGCCTGTTTATTTTCAAACTGTTCTTTTGTTGAGAGGTCCTGAAAAAAATAATGAAAAAGAATGGGATTTATGTAAAGGATGCCCCGACAGAATTATCTACAATGGAAGATTAGTTCCTTCATGCATTTTAGAAGATTTAAAGAATAAAAGCAACGAAAAATTCAAGAAAGTTGAGTTCAAATCCTAAAAATTCAATAAGATACAGTCAATGTTGGGAAGATAGTGACATTGTTCTAAATGCCCTTGAAATTCAACCTTTTGATGTCGTTTTATCAATTGCTTCCGGCGGAGAAAATGTTTTTTCATTAATGACCAAAACTGAAAACACTGTTCATGCAATTGATTACAATCGTTTGCAAATTTTCATTGCTGAATTAAAATTTACAGCCTTAAAAAATCTAGAATTTGATGAATATCTTAAATTTGTAGGTGTTCGAAAAAACAAAAATCGCGTTAAAATTTTCAATAAATTAGTTCCAAAACTTGAAGAGAATTGCAGAAATTATTTCAAAAAAAACACAAAGCTAATTAATAAAGGTATAATCCACATTGGTAAATTTGAAAAATATCTAAGAATTTTCAGTAAAACAATTTTACCCTTATTTGTTTCGAAAAGTAAAATTAAAAAAGCAATATCAACTGAAAATCAAGAATTTAGACACAATACTTTTCAAAAAATCTGGAATAATTGGCGATGGAGATTATTTGGAGAGTTTTTTTTCGGAAAATCTGTCATGCAAAAAATGGGGCGACATAAAGTCATGTTTCAATACAACGACAAACAAAAAACCGGAAGCATTTACCTTGACAGAGCTGAAAATTTCCTAAAAAACGGAGCTATTCACGAAAATCATTATTTAGATTACATTCTAACCGGAAATTTCCATAAAAACTTACATTATTACCTAAAAGAAGAAAAATTTAATGATTTAAAAATTAAAAACAACTTAGAACTTTCAAATTCTGATATTTTAAGTTTTCTAAAATCAAAAAAGGATAATAGCATAAATAAATTTAATTTATCCGACATTTTTGAAAGCATGAATATTAAAGAAACAAATATCATTTTTAATGAAATACTCAGAACATCAACAAATAATGCACGTATAATTTTCTGGAATAATCTTGTTGAACGTGATATTCCAAATAATATAGAGGAAAACTTTATACGTGATTTCGAACTTGAACAAAAACTTTCACCAACAGAAAAAGTCTTTTTTTATAATAAATTTTACATTTACAAAGTGAATAAAACTAAAATCTAAAAGCTTTTAAATCGAAGTAAAAAAACATTGTACATTACAAATTGTTAATTATTTATGAATCTATTATCAAAACTATACAAATATCAAAAAGAGCGTTTTCCTCTACAAATTTTGATTTTCACGACGATATCGTCAGTATTAGCGTCAGCAACGGTAACCAACAGTAAATCAGACATAAAAGAAATAATCTTGGTGTTTCTTTCAGCAATATTTTTTCTGTTCCACGTAAGAGTTATTGATGAATCCCGAGATGCTGAATACGACAAAAAATTTTATCCCGACAGACCGGTTCAAACCGGATTTATATCAATCAGAGAATTGTTTTTTGCAGACTTTTTAGGATTGGCTTTTTTTCTTATTGTTGCTGTTATATATGGGAATGCTTCTTTTATTCTAGCTCTGGCAATGTTACTTTTTACTACACTGGCATGGAAAGACTTCTTTCTGCAAAAATTTTTCCTCAACAAACCTATGTTATATCATATTATCAATTCACCTCAAATGATAATGTTGCAATTATTTATTTTTGCAATATTTACAGACTCTTTTAGTATGACAAAATCAATGTGGCTATTGGCAGGATTAGCCTACATAAATATTTTTGTACTTGAAGTAATCAGAAAAATAAAAAGACCGGACAAATCAGGAAAAGCAGGCGATGTTTACACAAAATCACTCGGTTTCAAAGGGGCTTTAATTTTCACATTATTTCTAACAATAATTTCAGGAATTTTGTTTGTTTTACTTCTAAATGAATTAAATCCAATAAGTAAAACATTTTTAATTTCCGGCATTAGCATTTTAACAATATTCATTTTCAGCATCTTAGGACATTTATTTAAAAAATCAAAAACAACGGAAAAAGTTATGCTTTTAGCTGGTGTGATTTTGTACGTAGGGTTAAATATTGTTGTTTATTTATCTGTCTAATATTTTTCAAATCTTCAAATCAAAAAATTAACTAATCGAAAACAATGGGAAACAAAGCCAAATTTTTACATAAATTAAAAGAAAAAGGGTTCAATGTACCTGATTTAATTTCAGTTAATAATAAAATTCAAACAGAAACAGAATTATTCGACATTGTTTTTAAAAAATTTGACGAATCAATGATATTTGCTGTTCGCTCATCAGCAAGTAATGAAGACTCAAATGAATCATCAATGGCAGGATTTTATTATTCAGCACTAGGGGTTGACAAAGAATCTCTTTTTGAAGAATACAAAAAAGTTATAGCATCATACAAAGGTATTGAGGGACAAGTCATTATTCAACAATTTATTCCTTCTGAAAAAGCAGGAATTATTTTCACTGACAGAGGCGACAGAAAATCTGTTATCAATGCTTCTTTTGGGCTGTGCAAAACTGTTGTAGAAGGCAATGCATGTGATGAATACATAGTTTCAGATGATTTTTCAATTGACTCAAAACATATTTCCGATGAAAAAGAATGTTTGTACTTTGAATCCAAAAATTTCAGAACAAAATCAAATATTGCAGAAGAAACACTAACAGAAAAAGAAGTTCAAACACTTGTTTCCAAAGCTAAGGAAATAGAAAAATTCTTTGGCTCTGCCCAGGATATTGAATGGTGTTTTTATAAAACCGAATTATTCATTTTGCAATCTCGCCCTGTTACACGTAAAATCACTGAAAACAAAGAAATTACAATGTACGATAGTGCAAATATTGCCGAAAGCTATTCGGGCATTATCAGTCCATTGACTATTTCCTTTGCATCACGGATTTATAAAATTGTATATCAAAATCTATTGATTGCTTCGGGAGCTTCGAGGAAAAAAATAGCAAAACACAAAAACATTTTCGATAATATGACTGCAAGTTTCTATGGCAGAATCTATTACAACATGAACAATTGGTATTTGATGATGTCATTTATGCCTGGTTATCAGCGAAATAAAGAGAACCTAGAAGACATGATTACCAGCAATGTAAGAGAAAAAATTATGCGTTCTGTCCAGCCTTCGTTTGGATTAAAGCTCGCCTACCCTTTTATTGTTGCTGGGAAAATGCTTACTTTCGATAAAACAAGAAAAAACTTCATCAACAAAGTAAAAAATTCATTGAAGTACTTTAGAGAATCTAATCTTGAAGAATGGGATTTTGAAAAATGCTCAGAAGAATACCATAAATTATCCGAAAATTTACTTGAAAAATGGCATATTCCTGTTGAAAACGACTTTTTGATGATGACTTATCTCGGGATTTTAAAGAAAAAACATAGCGAAGACAAACTAAAAGATATGATTCAATTTGGAAATATCAGTAGCAAACAAGTTGACATGCTAAAAAATCTTTCGGATAAAATGCACAAAATTCCTGAATTCAAAGAATGTATTGATAATAAAGACGTAACAACTTTTGATAAACTTTTAGAAAAACACATTGAATTAAAAACAAGTCTAAATCAATATTTTGAGATTTACGGCGGAAGATTTGCCAACGAGCTTAAACTTGAATCCACAGACATTAGCGAAAACAAAGAGAAAATGCTTTCGGTGTTACAATTTTACAATAAACTTGAAATTTCACAGCAACCAAAAGAAGAAAATATACCCAAAGAAAGTTTGGTATTGAAAAAATTCAAAAAATATGCATCTCAACGAGAAGAAATGAGATTATTACGCTCCAACACTTTTGGGATTGTCAGAAAATTATTCAACCGAATGGGAACAATCTTGCAAAATCAATCAAAAATTGAAACAAAGAAAGACATCTATTTCCTAGATTTAGAAGAAATTTTCAACTCACAAAAATCTCCTTACGATTACAAAAAACTAATTGCCGAAAGGAAAAAAGAATATGAGCATTATTCAAAAATTCAACCCGAAGCACATTTTCAAATCGCAGAAGGCGACGAGGTACCTCTTGTTAGCTTTGAATATGAAGCAGTAGAAACAATTGAAGCTCGTCCATGCACATCAGGAATAGCGTCAGGCGTAGCAAAGGTCTTTCAAGAATTTTATCTACCTGAAAATACTGATTTTGACATACTTGTCGCAAAAAACACCGATCCGGGCTGGACACCATTAATTGGACTTTCAAAAGGTTTAATTATTGAACACGGCGGAATTTTATCCCACGCAGCAATTGTTTCTCGCGAACTTGGAATTCCAACAGTAATAGGAGCAAAAAACGCAACCAAAATAATCAAAGACAACTCGAAAGTAAAAATTAACGGCAAAACCGGACAAATAAGCATCTTAAAAAAATGATTTACACTTTTCAGGAGAACTTTTCGAGCTAATTTTACACTTTTTGGGAGATAAATTTAAGGCAATTGACACTTTTTAGGAGAACTTTTCTTCAAGTAAAAAACAAAAACACCAATGCTAAAAATTAAACAAATAAATAATACAGATTTTGAAAAGGAATATTTTTCGTTAGTCGAGAAATTTTACAAAAAAGAAGAAGGCTTTGCATATTACATTTCAGACTTAAAAAAAGGGCTTAATTACACTTTAAAATCAGAATTTCAAGAAACTCATTTTTTTTGTGTTTACAAAGAGGACAAAATTGCCGGAACCGCTGGTTTGATAATTGATTCAAGACTTGAAACAAATAGCTGTTTTCTCGGATTTTTTGAAGTAATTGATGACAAAGAAGTTTTTGATAATCTGTGGAATGAATTAACAACCTTTGCTAAATCCATGAACAAGGGAAAAATTCTTGGACCTGTAAATGGCTCAATTTGGCATCAATATAGAGTTTTTGACAAAGATTTACACAAAAAAAGATTTCCTTCTGAACCAATAACTCAAAACTTTTACGTTGATTTCCTAAAATCTAAAAACCCGACATATCACGAAGAATATCACTCAGCTTTTCGAACAAACTTTGACGTGATAATGCTTCACACAAAAGAATCTTATGAAAACGCATTAAAAAAAAATGTTGAAATTGAAAAACTTAAAGAATTTGACATCGAATTTATGAAAGTTTTGTTCGCTTTTTCAAACCACATTTTTTCTCAAAGCTGGGGATTTGTTCCGCTAAATTTTAACGAATTTATAGAACTTTACAGTACTGAAAAAATTAAGGATTTTATTGGTTCTGTGCATGTTGCGAAATATAATTCTCAAATTATCGGCTTTTGCCTAAATATTGAAACAGACGATTCCTTAATTATGAAAACTATTGCAGTCGTGCCTGATTTTCAACAAAAAGGAGTTGGGAATGCACTCGTTTATGCGGTTCATAATGACGCTAAACAAAACAACAAAAAATACCTTATTTATGCACTAATTAACAAAAAAAACAAAATCCAATATTTCCCACAAGACGAAGTTACAATCATGCGGGAATATGTAGCTTTTGAATTTGGAATTTAAAACAAATGATAGCAATCTTCCTTTTAGCATATCTACTAATGTTTGTAATAATCGAATCTTTACAAAAATTAGTTTTCAAAAAAACTCAATGGTCACGAAAAGCGGCTCATATTGGCATGGGAATAATTGTTTTTCTAATGCCGTTATATTTATCAAAAATTGAAATAATTATAATAGCAATCGGATTTACAGTTGTATTGACAATTTCAAAATACAAACAAATTCTTAGTCTGCACAAAGTAGAACGCAAAACAATAGGCGAAGTGCTTTATCCTGCATCAATCGGAATAATTGCCGCAATAAGTTTACCCCAAAACGTAGAAGCATTTCAAGCCGGAGCACTTTCACTTGCTTTTGCAGATGGATTTGCAGCAGTTGTCGGCACCAGTTTTCCAATAAAACAGTTCAAAGTTTTTAAAAACAAAAAATCAATTGGCGGTTCGTTAACTTTTGCAATAATTGCGTCACTGATAATTATTTCTTTCCCTTCAATGCAAGACGTTAATCCGTTGTTGAAAATTATGTTCGTTATTTTGCTGACGCTTTCCGAATTTTTTCTGATTTTTGGTCTAGATAATCTTTTTATACCTCTGTTTGCTGCATTATTCTTTTTAATTACCACCTAGAACTTAATTTTTTTTCTTTTGAAAAAGTTCCATTTTACCACAAATTCATGTTTTTTAATAAAAATATTCTAAACAAAAAAATACCTTTGCCACAAAAAAAAGAGATGATTGATTGGATTGTTGAGAACTGGGTTGAAATTTTTGGTGCAATAGCCGGTTTGCTGTATATTTTTCTTTCTATTAAGGAGAAAATACTACTTTGGCCTATTGGCATAATCACTTCTACTGTATATATTTACGTTTTTTTTCAATCTAAATTTTATGCAGACATGAGTCTGCAATTTTACTATGTTTTTGTCAGTATCTACGGATGGATTTTTTGGCTAAAAGGCAAAAAAAACGAAAAAGACAAGCAACTTAAAATAAGTAAAACGCCGTTTAAAACAATTATAATTCTAGTTTTTGTCACATTGGCATTGTTTTTAGGAATGGGCTGGTTTTTGAGTAACTACACAGACTCGCCTGTACCTTTTTGGGATGCATTTACAACAGCTGCAAGTATTGTAGCAACATGGATGCTGGCGAAAAAATTTATAGAACAATGGATTATTTGGATAATTGTTGACATAATTTCAGCCATTTTGTATTATAAAAAAGGACTTTATCCAACTGTAATATTATTTGGTGTATATACTATTATGGCTGTGATAGGATACATTGAATGGAGAAAAACATTTGTAAAACTAAGAATTAAGAATGGAGAATTAAGAACTAAGAATTAAAAATTAAAAATGCACAATTAACAATCAATGTCTTTAAGTTAGAAAGTAAAAAAGTCCCAGCGGGACGACCTGTTTGTAAGTTTCGACGTAAGTCGGAACTAAAAGATAACAAACAAGAAAGTGCCGTTAGGTACGTCCTGTTTTTTTCGCTCAACTTAACAACAATGGAAAATAAATAATGAATAATCGTTAAGTTAGACAGTAAAAAAAGTCCCCGCGGGACGACCTGTTTGTAAGTTTCGACGTAAGTCGGAAAAAAAGATAACAAACAAGAAAGTGCCGTTAGGTACGTCCCGTTTTTTTCCTTAACATAACAACATTGAAATAAAAACTATGAATTAAAAATTAATAATGCACAATTAACAATCAATGTCTTTAAGTTAGACAGTAAAAAAAGTCCCCGCGGGACGACCTGTTTGTAAGTTTCGACGTAAGTCGGAACTAAAAGATAACAAACAAGAAAGTGCCGTTAGGTACGTCCCGTTTTTTTTCCTTAACTTAATGACATTGAATTAAAAAAGAATCCTTATGTTTTCAGGGTATGGCAATAAAAAATAAGCAGATAAAGAGAGTTCGGGATTATTTTTATTCTTAATCCATAACGTCTTTGCGTTTGAAAAGCAAAAATAATAATTTTGCGTAAAAGTGATTAAGGGACATAATTCGTTATTACTATAGTCAATATTGTCACTCCGACGATAGGAGGAGTCTGAAGGGCGACCGACTTTTTTATAAGTAAGAGACTCCTCATTCTTCGGAGTAGTACAAAGTTGGTTGTCTCTAAAAAACAAACATATATGAAAATATATTATAGATAATTATAATGAAGCAATCCATACGTCCAAACTGCTTCGTTTCTATCGCAGTGACGAAAACATTTATTTCAGAAAAACAAATCAAAATCATCAAATTTCAAAACAGAAAAGTAAAACTATTGATAAATTGAAAGATTTACAAATTGAAAAATCAAAGAATACCGATGCAATAAGGTTCAAAATTAGTATAAGTTTTGCGCTGATTTTTGTTGCAATAATGTGGATCATCAAAATTTTTGAAGAAACTCTTGGATATAGTTTTGCTGAATTTGGAGTTTATCCACAAACTTTTGCCGGTTTAAATGGAATAATTTTTTCACCTTTTTTGCACGGCGATTTCAACCATCTTTTTTCAAATACATTTCCAATTCTTATTCTTTTAACTGCATTAATATACTTTTATCCTAAAAATTATTTCAGGATTTTCATAATTACTTATATTTCCTCAGGTATAATTCTCTGGTTTATAGGCAGACCTTCATATCATATTGGCGCAAGCGGATTGATTTATGCCTTTGCTGCTTTCCATTTTTTTTCTGGTGTCCTTAGCAGAAGAAATGATTTTATAGCTTTGTCTTTAATTGTCGTTTTTTTATACGGCGGTATAATTTGGGGGGTTTTCCCCGGAATAGATGAAACAATTTCTTGGGAAGGTCACTTAGCCGGCTTTGCAGTTGGAACATTTTTGTCAATCTTTTTTCATCCAAAAGAAAATATTTTACTACAAAATTCAAGAACTATTGACTTGAAAAATAATTTTATTTATTTTTACGACTTTAAAACAACAAATTCAAATGTAAGAAACGAAACAATTTACCGATTTGTTGACAAAGAAACAGAAAATGAACCCAAAACTTATAATTATCAAATAAAAACTAATGAAACATTTTTTAACAACTATCCTACTGATTTTCATATCGATGACAATTTTTGGACAACGTGAGCATTTTTCAAAAGAAGAATTTAAAAGAGATGAGAACTCTCTTTTATATCGTTTTTCATCACCTGAAAATTACAATTCAGAAAGCTTAGAACGTTATCCATTATTGATTTTTCTACACGGAGCAGGAGAACGCGGAAACGATAACGAAATACAACTTTCTTATGTTGACAAAATATTTGGAAGCGAAGAATTTAGGTATGAATTTCCATGTTTTGTTATTGTACCACAATGTCCCGAAGACAAAAGATGGGTAGAAGTTGACTGGGGGTTACCAAGTCATACACAACCCGAAGAAATGTCCATTTCTCTTAAACTGACAATGGCATTAGTTTATGAAACAATGATGAATTATAGAATTGACACTCAACGCATATATGTAGTTGGACTTTCAATGGGAGGATATGGCACATGGGATTTAATTACAAGATTTCCATACTTATTCGCAGGAGCAATTCCAATTTGCGGAGGCGGAGATGAAAAAGTTGCAGATAAAATTGTTGATGTCCCTGTTTGGGCTTTTCATGGTGCAAAAGACAAAGCAGTACCGGTTGACAGAAGTAGAAATATGATAAATACAATCAAAGAAAACGGCGGAAATCCAAAATACACAGAATACCCTGACAAAGGACATTTAGTATGGACGTCCGCTTTTGAAACAGAAGGAATTTGGGAGTGGCTTTTTAGTCAAACTAATAACAGAATTAAGGAATGACAGAATGATTGAATGATAGAATGATAGAATAATAGAATAACAGAATAATAGAATAACAGAATAATAAAATAACAGAATAACAGAATTATTGAATAATAGAATAATAGAATAAAGAAATGAAAGAATGAAAATCAACTACTATTGTTTATTAACTATTAATTGTTAATTATTAATTACTAATTATAAAAAGATGGCTCAAAAGAAATACACAAAATCATCTCAGAAAAAAACATCACAGAAAAAAACTGAAACTAAAAAAAGTAAATCTTCAAGGTTTATTTATATTGGTGTTTTAGTAATATTGTTCATTATTTATCTGATTGACCCAAGTATTTTGGGAATAGACAAAAATTACAAGGCAATAGAAACAGATGGTTTTCACGTTAATAATATAACAGACGGTTTTGCTAGATTACCGGAAGGAGTTGATTATGAAACATTTGATCATACTTATTACAGCTATGCATATTGTCCAAAATATAAAGATTCTTATTGGGTTTCATATATTTTAACAAAAAAGATGGTGAAAACAGTAACAGCTGACAGAGACGATGAGCAATTTGTTCGCGATCCGCAACAAGGCGAAGATTACGCAATTACTTCGGATTATACAAACTCTGATTACGACAGAGGTCACATGTGTCCTGCCGGAGATATGAATTTTAATCAAACTGCCATGACAGAAACCTTCTATCTAACAAATATTTCACCCCAAAAACCCGGTCTGAACAGAGGTATTTGGAAAGAATTAGAAGAACAAGTACGAGATTGGGCTGTTAAAAATGATAGTTTGTACATTGTTGCAGGAGCTATTTTTTCACAGAATCCGAAAAAAATTGGCGAAAACAATGTTGCTGTACCTTCTAAATTTTACAAAGTAGTTGCAGACATTTCTGCAAAAGACGGTTATAAAGCAATCGCATTTGTTTTTGACAATAAAGATTATCCTGACGATGCAGAATTTATGGACTACGCAATTACAGTTAACGAACTTGAAGAAATGACAGGAATCGATTTTTTTGCTAATTTTCAGAACGAAGACGTAGAACTAATAGAATCAACTTTAAATAAAAATCACTGGAAATAGAATGATAGAATGATTGAATAATAGAATGATAGAATGTCAGAATAATAGAATTACAGAATTATGGCTTAAATGACAAAAAACTAAAGACTGGAGATTGAGGACTTAAAAAACTGAATACTAAAAAAACAAATCATGAAAAAAATACTTTTAATCACTTTGATAGTAATTTTAGGGATAACAACTGTCAAATCACAAGATTTCACTTCTGCAACAGGCTATTTGGGCTTCATAATTGAAAAACAAAAAATAATTGCAGAAAA
Source organism: Bacteroidales bacterium (assembly GCA_016938685.1). Lineage (GTDB taxonomy): Bacteria > Bacteroidota > Bacteroidia > Bacteroidales > JAFGUD01 > JAFGUD01. The sequence continues at coordinate 14,793 of JAFGUD010000430.1, forward strand.
TATGTGGGCTTATGTTAAAGCAAATGCTCACACAAACAGCGAAAAAAAAGTGGAAAGGAAAAAAAGTGATTTAATAGCAACAATAGACAGAGCCGGAAGCGAAATTAGACTTATGCCCGCTTTTCAAGGAGAAGTTACACTTCGCGACTCAATGGTAAAGTATTTAGAAACCTCTAAGAAAATGCTAAATGGTGAATTTGCTGAAATTGAATTACTGGAAGCAAACGCAAATACATCATACGAATTAATGAAAATTTATCTGCAAAAAGTCAGCGATGCAAATGAAAAATATGCCATTAAAAATGAAATGATTAGCGATCAAATTAACAAATTCGCAGAAGAACACAACATTGAACTCATAAAAAGTTCATCAGAATTAACTGCTAATCTTAAAATCTCAAACATTGTTTACAAATATTACAATAGCATTTATCTGATATATTTTAGGGGCTACATAGAAGATTCTTTCATTATAGATGCAATAAATAGCGGAGATACAACTGCCATAAAACAAAGAATGGACTCTCTTATAATAGCATATAAATATGGAGAAGTTGATTTAAAAGCAATTGCAGGCTACAATGGCGACTATAGCTTAAAATTTGCCTGTCAAAAAGCTCTAAGTCATTACCAAAAAGTGGCGACTATTCTTCTGCCTAAAATTTTAGATTATTACAAAGCAGAAAATGAATTAAACGCAGAAAAAAAACGTTTTGAAGCAATTCCTGAAAAAAAACGTACACAACAAGATGTTGACGCCTATAATTTTGCTATCACAAAATACAACAATTCAATTAAAATTTACAATGAAACTATTAAAACACTCAATACAGAAATTCAGAACAATTCAGAACAATGGAATAACGCAGTAGATAAATTTATAGACAAAAATATCCCCAAATAATTAAAAACTTCAAAATTACAACTATGGAAGATTTATCAAACAAAAATCTGGCTAAAATGTTCCCAAAAGATTCTATTTGGGTAGTTAAAACCGAAAACGGAATTAGAGTAGAAATTCTTTATCACGGAGACAATCTTGTTGAAGCAAGGAAAATTAGCGAAGAAAACGAAAGTATTTTGGTGAGGAAAGCATAAAAAAAGCTGTCATAAAGACAGCTTTTAAAAATTATGCCAATTTATGAGCTTGCCATTTAGAATCAGGATCGTTTCCTTTTGCATCTAAAGCAGCAAAGAATTCCCATTCATGACTAACATATTTACCAAAATAAGTAGGCATAGCTTGAGGATCATTAATTGTAACATCATAAGACCAGTTGTATGTTTGTCCGGCTTCTAATGTTTGAGCTTCAGCAACAACAAATTCCTGACGATTGAAAACTTCTTTTTCAATATTCAAATCAAAAGTTCCTTGATAATTAGGCACCTCTTTTTTAGGAATATTGATTTTTTCAACGCTATGAAATCTCAAATAAACCTTTTTAATTTCAATTGGAGCATCTTTTACAACTGCTGTAATGTTTACTTTTACAGGTGCTTTTAAGCTATCGCCTTCCATTGAAATAGTAACAGTAGCTCCGCCACCAGTTACTTTGTTAACCATGTTTTTAACTTTGTCAAAAAGTCCCATTTTAATTTTTTTTTAATTAGTTAATAAAGCCCCAAAAATAGCATAAATATACGTAATTACAATTTTTTTTTGACGAAATTTCAAATTGTGAATATCTTTTTTGAAAAAATCATTTTTTTGAAAAAAATTAACACGATATTTCAAAAAAAATTTATAATTTTGTTTAAAAATTTAGAATTATGAGAATAAAATCATCAAATCCTGCAATGCGTGCTTTTGAAAAAGAAATGCCGGTTGCTAGCGCAGAAGCAATGACTGTTCAAGGAACTGTTAATAAAACTGCATTACTTTTCCTTTTAATTATTTTAACTGCTACAATTACTTGGAAATTAACAATGGTAGGAAATGCATTAGCAATGACACTTATGTGGGTTGGTTTAATTGGAGGGCTCGCTATGGCTCTTTTTACAATCTTTGCAAAAAAACACGTTCATATTACTGCTCCTATTTATGCTCTATTCGAAGGATTGTTTTTAGGTGCTATTTCTGCGATATTCAACTCTATGTTACCCGGAGTAGTAATTCAGGCAGTATTTTTAACATTGGCAGTGTTTTTTATAATGCTTATGTTATACAAATTTAAAATTCTGAAAGCCTCTTCGGGGTTTATCAAAGGAGTTGTTATGGCTACCGGAGGAATTATGCTTTTTTATCTTGGTTCAATAGTTGCCAGAATGTTCGGCGTTGACATCAGTGTTTTTAGCATGGGGCCTTTGGGTATTGTAATTCAAGTAGTTATAGTAATTATCGCAGCCTTAAATTTAGTTCTTGATTTCAACTTTATTGAACAAGGCTCAGCGCAAGGTTTACCAAAAAAGATGGAATGGTACGGAGCTTTTGGTCTTGCAGTTACTCTTATTTGGTTATATCTTGAAATCCTGCGTTTGCTAATTATTATTGCAGGCAGAAGATAATTTTGAAATAAACTTTAAAAAACTCCCCAAATGGGAGTTTTTTTTTACCATTTTTTTGTATCAACTAAAAAAAAAGTCAAAAACTTAAAAAGTCACATATCATACCAAATGTTTTTATAAAATAGTCCAAAACTATTTTATAAATTACATTGGTAAATGCCGATGCTACATTGATTTAATTCAAACGAGTTTTTGCGAAGTTTGAACTAATTTCAATGTGCAATCGGTATCATACCAAATAATCATCAGGACACTAATAAATTAAATATTCAACTAATTTTTATTGTTTATTTCCTTAAAAAAAATAAATTTGCTGAAAATTGTTTCCAATGAGCGAAAAAGTAATAGCAGTAATTCCTGCAAGAATGGGAGCTAAAAGACTTCCCGGAAAACCAATGGCAGATATTTTAGGAATGCCAATGATTGGTCATGTGTACCATAGAGCAAAAATGAGTCTTGATTTCATAGAAGTGTTTGTAGCTACTTGCGACAAAGAAATTGCTGACTACGTTAGAAGTATTGGCGGAGAGGTAATAATGACATCAAGAGATCACATGCGCTCAACCGACAGAGTGGCAGAAGCTGTTAGATATATCGAAGACGATTACGATTTACAGCCGGATATTGTTGTGATGGTACAAGGAGACGAACCTTTGGTTACTGATCAAATGGTTTCAAATTCTATTAGTCCTCTTATTATTGACCCGGGTGTAGAAGTTGTAAGTTTGATGACAGAAATCACCGATCAGGACGAAATAAACGACAGCAACAGTGTAAAAGTGGTTGTTGACAATAATAATTTTGCTCTTTACATGTCAAGAAGTCCAATTCCTTATCAAAAAAGAGGAATAGAAGGCTTACCTGTTCTGAAAAAAGTAAATGTTGTTGCAATGCGTAGAGATTTTTTAATGCACTTTTCAGCACTACCTGCTTCAACTTTAGAATTAGTTGAATCAATAGGAATGTTACGTCTTTTAGAATGCGGAATAAACGTGAAAATGGTTCTTAGCGAAACATATTCAGTATCTGTTGACACAGAAAAAGATCTAAACATTGTCAGAGATTTAATGAAAGATGATTTTTGGATGGGAAAATACAACCAACAATAATGAAATTAGGAAAAAAAACAAAAGCATTGCTTAATATTATTATCTTAATGATATTTTCATACATAACAATGGTTTTTATTTCTCATTTTTCTGTTTACAATAAAACTGAGGATTACAAAATATCAGACAGTTTCAAGGCAATGCTTTTTAAAACAGATGTTCCTTCTGAATTTTTTATTTATTTCGGAATTTTGGTCGTTTTAACAGTAATATTTGCTATAACAATCAATTTTTTGACACAAAGAAACATCAACTCTGAAAAAAATAATCGTTTAATCTAAAAAAAACTTCCCAAAAAAACTAATGATACCTAAACTGCTTGCAGTAAAATGGTTACCTTCGCTTATTTAGAATTTGCTTAAAAATATAGTTTAAGAAATCTTTTAGGTGAAAAAAAATTATATTTTTGCAAATTAAAACACAAATAATTTCTAATCACATTATAATTCACGAATGGCAGACATTGAAGAGAATATTCAATTGAAATTTATCACCACCAGCGATATTCATGGTGCTATTTTTCAATATGATTTCATAGAAGATGAAATTACAAGCTCTTCTCTTGCACAAATTTTTACATATATCACTGAACAAAGACAAACTCCAGATCAGGAAATAATTCTACTGGATAATGGAGATATTTTACAAGGACAGCCAATTGTTTTTTATTCAAACTTATTCTACTCAAAAAACAACGATTTCAACCATATTTGTTCACAAGTAATGAACTATATGCAATATGATACTGCCACTATAGGAAATCATGACATAGAAGCAGGTCACGAAGTATATGACAAATTACGAGAAGATTTTAATTTCCCATGGCTGGCTGCAAACGCAATTGACATAGAAACAGGAGAACCATATTTTGAGCCATACACAATAATTCACAGAAAAGGTTTAAAAATAGCAGTTTTAGGTCTAATTACACCTGCAATCCCTATGTGGTTGCCCGAATCAAAATGGCAGGGAATTGAGTTTGAAGATATGATTGAAACCGCAAAAAAATGGGTTCCATATATAAAAGAAACAGAAAAACCTGACTTATTGGTTGGTTTATTTCATGCAGGTATAGATTATACATATAACAGACAATCTCCAACTACACACAGAAACGAAAACGCTTCAATTCTTGTTGCACAACAAGTACCGGGTTTTGATATTATTTTTGCAGGGCACGACCATCAGGAAAATAATCTATTATTTGAAGACATTGAAGGCAATGAAGTTTTACTTTTGAACCCTAAAAGCCTTGCAAATTTTGTTTCTATTGCTACTGTAGAAATGAGATTTAACAGAGAAACCAATAAATACGAAAAATACGATATTACCGGCATTAATTTACAAATGAATTTTTGTGATACAAATTCTGAGTTTAAAGCAAAATTTGAAAAACAAATTAATACCGTTAAAAAATATGTGTCAGAACCAATTGGCAGTTTCACACGTTCTATTAGTTCGAGAGAATCACTTTTTGCAGATACCGGTTTTGTTGATTTAATACATCGCATTCAATTAGATTATACACAAGCCGATATATCTTTCGCTGCTCCTTTGAGCTTCGACTCTGTAATCAGAAAAGGAACAATTTACGTTCGAGATATGTTTAAACTTTATAAATTTGACAATCTACTTTATACAATCTGGCTTACAGGCAGAGAAATAAAAGATTATCTGGAATTTTCTTATGGACTGTGGTTTAGCACAATGAAAAACATCAACCACACCCTGCTGAATTTTAAACAAAATCATAAAGGCGAACTCGTAATGGCTGAAAAATATTACAATTTTTCGTCAGCCGCCGGAATAATTTATACTGTTGATTTAAAAGCCCTTTACGGTCAAAAAATAGAAATTCAAAGTATGGCTTCAGGCGAAGCATTTGATTTTACAAAAAGATACAAAGTCGCTCTAAACTCATACCGTGGAAATGGAGGAGGAGGACATTTAATAGAAGGTTCAGGCATATCTCATGTTGAACTTCATAACAGGATTATAACAAAATCTGAAAAAGATGTGCGATCTATTTTAATGGAATGGATAAAAGAAAAAGGAGAAATAACACCAAACGCACTTGGACAATGGAGAGCAATTCCCGTAAGTTGGTGGCACAAAGGCAGACAGAAATCCTTGAAAATATTATTTAATATGAAAAAAAACTGATTGAAATTCAATCAGTTTTTTTGTGGTCAAATGTATATTATTCTAATTCTAAGCAAACTAACTCAAATTATTAACTTCGTTGAGCCCGCAAGCTCGGTTCACATAATTCGGTAGTTTTAAAGTTAAATATTTAAAGTTCATAAAGTTACATGGAATTTATGTTTTTTGATTAGCCCAAATTTGGGCTATTAAATTTGAATAAAAAATCAACATAAACTTTTGACTTTCAACTTTATAAACTTTCAA
>JAFGUD010000431.1 GCA_016938685.1 Bacteroidales bacterium
AATTGTTTATTACTGCTTATTCAATGGATTGCTTCTTCAAGCTCTCTGATGAACAGCAAAAACTACTAGCAATTTGAGTTATTATAAATTGATTATAAATATGCGTAATGATATTTAAAAATACTGAGGTTAAAAATAAATGAAAAAAAGCTTTATTGTTTTAATTTTGTTGATGATGAGTTCTCTTTCTGCCGACTTAATCAAATATGCTTATCAAGAATACAAAAATGGCAATTATAGATAACGCCAAAAAAATGTTAACAGAAGAATGTAATAAAAATAACTTGAAGGCTTGTGGCTTGCTAGGAAGGATTTATTTTGATGAAAATACTTCAAAAAGTTATACACAAGCAGAAGAATTATTATTAAAAGCCTGCAATGGTGGGCTTAATCGAGCTTGTTATGACTTAGGTGTAATTTATGGTATTAAACAAGATGTTTCACAAGAAATAAATTTTTATAAAAAAGCATGTGACAACAATATAATAGAAGCTTGCTACAATTTGGGTACTATGTATTTTGAAGGTAGTAGCATAAAGAAAGACTACAGTGAAGCAAAAAAATTATTTGAAAAAGCATGTGATTATGGTAGAGATATGGAAAGTTGCAATAGTTTAGGATTCATGTACAATCATGGATTTGGCATGAAAACAAATTTCGAGAAAGCAATAGAGTTATACACATTATCATGCAATGCAGGTAATTCTAAAAGTTGCCATAATTTGGGAAGTTTGTATGACAACGGAAAACATGTAAAAGAAAATAAAACTAAAGCGAAAGAATTATACGAGCAAGCATGTAAAAGTGAAAATTTGAATAGTTGTCACAATTTAGCTGTTTTATATTTTGAAGGTGATGGAGTCAAAAAAAATAATAAAATAGCACTCCAACTGTTTAGAAAAGCTTGTCAAAATGGAAATCAAAGAAGTTGTGAGGCTATACAGTATTTGAATGAAAAAGGTATAAAGTAAAGTAGCAATACAACAAAGTGGGTAATTCATTGGGTTGTCTCAAATATCATACAAGGAGAAGAGATGTTCATAATAAATAGAATCAAACTCTTAATTGGAACATTTTTTATGTTGATTGCAGTAAATTTGAATGCACTTCCATTAAAGCAGGAATTAGAGAATATCGGAAAAAGCCTGTATGCACAAGCAGGATTTTATAGCCAATGTGGAAATGAAAACATTATTGAAAAAAATACGTATGTTCTGAAGTGGACGCAATATAAAGCATCACAATACCTAGCCCTAATACAACCACTAAAATCAAAAGATGAATTAATAAAAGAACAATTAAAACAAAAGAAAAGTCTCAAAAAAGCATTTGAAGAAGATAGAGAAGTTTTATCAGTTACAGAAAAGCTAAATCAAGTTGGAATATTATGGTTCACAAATGGAACAAAAGGAACTCTAGTTAGTGATCCAAAAAT
>JAFGUD010000057.1 GCA_016938685.1 Bacteroidales bacterium
GTCGCATTGGGGAATAGTTTAATGGTAGAACAGCGGACTCTGACTCCGTTAGTCTTGGTTCGAATCCAGGTTCCCCAACCAAAATTAAAAACGCCCAATTTGGGCATTTTCGTTTTCTAAATTTCTCTTTTAATTGGGCTATTTTAATTGTATAATTGGTATTATCGATTTGGAGAAAAAATTGAAAAAATCACAAATAAATCCAATTGAAATAATTACCCATAAAATTAGCTTTTACCCAAAAGAACGGATGTCCGTTTTTTCTAATTTACCAAATTCTATTAAAACTGATGTTTTTCTGCGATTGACACCACGGTTAAAGTCAGAAATTATAAGTAAACTTTCCAATCCAGAACTTATTAAAATTCTTGAAACTTTGGACCCAGATAAAGCAACCGCCGTTGTCAGATTATTACCGAAAAGACGCAGAACCCAGGTCATAAATCTGTTGGACGAAGATTTGAAAAATTCTGTTGAAATCTTAACCAAATTCGATTCTAAAACAGCCGCCGGAATTATGAGTCTGGATTATATCCAAGTTGCAGAATCTGACAAAATATCTTTGGTCGCAAAACGTTGCCAAAAACATGAAAAACAAACTGGCCGTTTACCAACCGTTATTTTGATGAAGAAAAATAAATTTATCGGATATTTGCCAATTAACAAATTAGCATTTGCAAAGCCAAATGACATGGCTGGAAAATATAACACAAAAATTCCTGCGATTAAACACAATATGTCCAGACGTGATGTTGTTTCGTTTTTCAAAAATCACCCGCATAACAAAGTTGTGGTTATGGACGCTGATAACGATGTTATCGGAATTATTTATTCTGATGATATTTTAAGAATAATGAAAGAGCGTGAATCTTCGTCTTTGTATAGCTTTGCTGGTGTTTACCAAGAAGAAAGCGTATCTGACCCAGTTTCAATAAAAGTTAAATTTCGTTACAAATGGTTAATTATCAACCTTGCTACTGCGTTTTTTGCATCGTTCATTGTTGGATTGTTTGATAGTACAATAACAAAATACGTTTTGTTGGCTGTGTATATGCCTATTGTTGCTGGAATGGGTGGAAATGCTGCAACACAAACCTTGGCTGTCATGGTACGTGGAATTACGTTAAAACAGGTAAGTTTAAAAAACTTTTGGACATGTTTAAAAAATGAACTGGGGTCTGGGTTTATAAACGGTGTAATAAACGCATTAATTGTCGCAGCAATCGTAATGATATTCAACAACGATTATAAAATCGCACTGGTATTAAGCTTTGCAATGATAGTAAATTTGTTGGTTGCGGCATTTTTTGGAACAATTACCCCACTGATTATGGAAAAATTGGGAAAAGATCCAGCTGCGTCGGCAACAATATTTATTACAACTGCAACCGACGTTTTGGGATTTTTAACATTTTTAGGGACAGCAACATTCTTGTTATCATAACCTGATATTGAATATTTAATCTCATATTTTGGTATAATGAAAGCTCAGTTGTGGTAAACAACCAATGTTTTATTAACAATTTTTTGCACTTTGAAGCAAATAAAAACAATATTTTTTATTTATGTTATTTTTATAAACATTTTTGACATATTTTATTTTTGACAAATTACTTGACAAATAGTATTTTTAGGACATAATTACTAAAAAGGTGAGTAAATGTTCAAA
>JAFGUD010000432.1 GCA_016938685.1 Bacteroidales bacterium
CTCGGGGGTAGAATGAAGTTCGTGGATTTTATCCAGGTCATCCCACGAAATTTCGTAAAGAAACAAACGTTTGGTTTCCAGATTCATAATTGTAAACTATAACCCCAAATTTAGCCATTTTTTTTCAATGCCATGTCGATCCGTTTGGCACCCTGGTAAAAAAATGTTGCTGCAACCGCCATCAGCACATGGCTGACCGACAAATAATTAAACCATTGGTGCGGCGATATTTTAAACATAAAGAACAGGGCGGCTATGGCGGCAAAACCAACACCGGCCAACAGATGTTTAGAAGCACTATTTTTGGTTTTGAGAAATAAAAATCCTTCCAGCGAAAGTACAACAAACATTAATCCGTAACCCGAGTGAAATTCAACATAAAAGAAATCCAAGGAAGTGATTGTAAGTGTTAAAAAAGTAAGAAATTCAAGAATATTAATAACTCCCAGTATTTTGACAACGGAATCTTTAAGCCAGATTCGGGTGTGTTCAATTGCCGCCCTTTCCACAAACATTATCGAAATCATGCTGGTAATCCATCCGGGGAGTTTCCAGTAAAAACTGAATGCATATAAAAATGCATGCCCAATCAAACCGCCAAGCATGGTTGCAACACCCATCGAAAAAAAATAGATTTTGAAATAAAGAAACGTTTTTTCCTTTTTACCTGATTGGTCTATTTTCCATGCATAAATAAAACACAAAACAGAAACCAGCAGGTCGGTAACCGTAACAACCGGTTCATCAATTCTAATTCCCCAAAATACAACCGAATTTATTTCATTCATATAAATAACTGATTTTGCAGAATTTGGTGGTTCATGCAATTCATATTTCGAATAAAATTACTGAACATTTATTATAACCGCAAAAATGATATTATGTTTTGTGGAAAAGTTAATGAGAATAACAATTTGGAAGTAAAAAGCGGTGTATTTTTCAGATTTTGTGTTGATTGTAAATGGCAAATTGAAAATTGTATGTGCTGCATTTTGATTGAAGAATTGTACAATTAAATACAATTTGTAAAAAATAATTGAACTGAAAATGGCATAAAATATGGTAAAAAAATAAAATGTTATAGCTTTGACGCCTTTTAATGAATGGATTACAAAAGAGACTAAAAGTTTGAGACAGATGAAAATTGGGAAATACATTGGTTTGGTTGTTGTGGTTGCAATGATGGCCTGTAGCGGGCCAAAGTCATTTACTTCGCTGAAAAACAGTGCAGAAAATAAAGCAGCGCAGGGAAATTATTCGCAGGCTGTAGAATCCTGGCAGCAATATTTTAATCAGCAACC
>JAFGUD010000006.1 GCA_016938685.1 Bacteroidales bacterium
GTTGATGGCGGAATGACAGATGCAAATCCTTCTGTTTTTGCTATTTTGAACGATGAAAACGGAATAAACACATCTTCGGCTTCGATTGGGCATGATATTTTGGCAACAATTGACGATAATCCTAATAAAGCTTACAGTTTAAATGAATATTATCAATCAGATATAGATAATTACCGACAAGGTTCAGTTGACTACGGATTATTTAAACTTCCGGAGGGCGCACATACTGTTACTCTCAAAGCTTGGGATATTTATAACAACTCTTCCGAAAAAACGATTACCTTTGTTGTTACACAAGACAACAACATTATTATAAAACATTTGTTAAATTACCCGAATCCGTTTACAACAAATACTAATTTTTATTTTGAACACAACAAACCCGGACAATTTTTAGATGTTTTATTGCAAATTTTTACTGTGTCGGGAAAACTAGTCAAAACAATTAATGCTCCAATGACCACAGATGGCTATAGATCGGAACCGATAAATTGGGACGGGCTAGATGATTTTGGCAATAAAATTGGGAGTGGTGCGTATATTTACAGAGTTAAAGTAAGAACTCCTGACGGAAGAATTGCCGAGGAATACGAAAAACTTTTAATTCTTAAATAATATTAGCATTTTTGCGTTAATTATTTTCGTAGAAATTGTTTTTAAGAATTTAAATCTTTTTAGGAAACAAACTTCGCAACCTTAACTAAAAACTAAGGTCTATAATTAAATTAAACAAAAATTATTATACTAAATTACATACAAATGAGAAAGTATTTTTTACTGGTAACTTTGGTTATTCTAGGTATTAGTTTGAGTGCTCAAACTTACGATGAACTAAAAATCACAACAGGAGTTCCTTTTTTAACAATTACTCCTGATGCCAGAGGTGGTGGAATGGGTGATATTGGAGCAGCAACAACTGCCGATATAAGTTCAATTTTTTACAATGCAGCAAAATACAGCTTCGCCGAAAAAAAATCAGGCTTGCAGCTATCTTACTCTCCTTGGCTACACAAAATTGCTTCGGACATGAGTATTAATTATTTGTCCGGATATTTTAAAATTGATGAAAATCAGGCATTTGCAGCGTCTTTGAAATATTTTGCAATTGGGGAAATTCAATTTACTAACGAATTAGGAGAAAACATTACGGCTTTTAAACCTAATGAATTTGCTCTAACAACAGCTTATTCTATGAAATTAACCGAAACTTTTTCGGGTGCAGTTGCTCTTAAATTTATCTATTCAAATCTTACAGGTGGAATTTCTACCGGAGGAACAACTCACCCAGGAATAGCAGTAGCCGGTGATTTGTCTTTTTATCTAAATCAGCCAATGACTATCAAAAATAATGATGCAGAATTTAGATGGGGAATTAACCTTTCAAATTTAGGAACAAAAATTTCTTATGGAACATATATACGACCATTTATTCCTGCAAATTTTAGAACAGGAGTTGGGCTAAGATATTTTATAGATGAGTACAATACTTTGGAATTTGGTGTGGAGATAAGCAAACTTATGGTGCCTACACCTCCAACTTATAACGATGCAGGAGATTCAATTTTAAATGGAAGCGATCCTGATATTAACACTACAGAAGGTATTATTCGTTCATTTTACGATGGTCAAAATTTTGAAGAAGAATTACACGAAATAATGTTTGGTTTTGGTGCCGAATACACTTATAATAACACTGTTTTTATTCGTACCGGTTTATTTTACGAAAGCCCCTATAAAGGTGGGAGAAGATATGTAACAACAGGAGTTGGTTTTGAATTTAATGTGTTTAATATCGACTTTTCTTATTTAATTCCAATTTATTCACACAGCCCGCTTGAAGCAACACTTAGATTTACTTTGGCTTTCTATTTTGATAGAAATCTAAACTAATCAGGTTTTCTAAATATTATCAGGATGAAATTATAATTACAAGACCCTGAAAAACAAATAAAAAGTCGACGAAAGTTGACTTTTTATATTTATAATTTTTAAAAAAATGTCTGACAATTGTCAGACAAATATTTGCCGAAAATTTTGTTTTGCATAATAAACCTGTTTTACACAAATATCAAAAGAAAAAAGGAATAAAAAACTCGAAATTAAGTCCAAAATAATGTGGGAATTGGGTTTGAATTGGCAGATATGAATATTCAATTCCCATTCTGAAATAATTTTGTTTATGCCATATTTCGGCTTTTGGAGAAACAACAAACGGATATGTTATATCCATACTAACTCCACTATAATCTCCAAAAGAATAAACAGCTCTTGCTCCAATCGCAAATCCGGTAGAGGATTCAGTATTAGATAAAATATAGAAATTTTTGTTTATTTCGGCAGTCAAAAGTGTTCTTTTTTCCCATAATTGAAGGAAATAATTTGGATTGTATTCAATCAAAACAGCTTTTCTAAAAAAACGTGGCATTATACCGAATTTCATATCAATATTAAATCGCGCTTCGGAAAAACCAATTTTAAAACCGCCAAAAACATCTTTGTGATTGAACATTATTGCGGGCGAGATTATTACATTTGAGACAAGTGGCGTAAGAAAAGGTTTGCCGGCAAATTTTCTGATTTCTTTGGCACCTGACGGATAATCTGTTAAAATAGATTTTGTGTGATAAAATCTTAAATCTTTTTCAAAAAATGGAAGAAAAAGAACAACAAAACTATCAAGTTTGTACTTTATGGAATAATCCATTACATTTCTCTGAGTGTTAAAACTACTATCTTTTTCAGTAGTTGGAATAGCTCCATTTTTTAGCAATAATTTAGTTGCAACAATGTTCTCGTAAAGAACACAAATCATAAGTGGAGTATATCCTTTAGCATTTTTCATGTTTGGATTAGCTCCATATTTCAACAAAATAGAAATAAAAGCAGTATCGACACCAAGATAAATTGTTTGCATCAAAGGCGAAACATCTTTTACCAAATTATTTGGGTCAGCTCCGTATTTCAATAGAGCTTCGAAAATAAATAAATTATTCTGTGTAACTGACTCCATCAGAGCCGATTTCATTTCAAAGCCGTCTATCGCATCTGGGTCTGCGCCATTTTCCAGTAAAAGTAAAACTACACCGGTGTCGCTGTTCATTACGGCATTAATAAGCGGATGAACACCATTTTTTGGTATTTCATTTACTTTTGCACCCGATGAAATAAGTTTTTTTGCTATGAAATAGTTCCCATTCTGCACTGCATACATCAAAGGAGTAACACTTTCGGTAGTTTTTACATTAGGATCGGCACCACGTCTGAGCAAATCAAATACAGCCTTTTCGTCATTTTTGTATGCTGCATCAAGCAGTTGATTGTCTAGCGTTTGAGAAAAAGCAACAAAATTTAAAATTAAAAAAAGAGAAATAAAAAAATGTTTCATGAGTTTTATTTTATTTTCAATCCTATAAAAGTAATATCATCACGTTGACCTGAATTTTTTTGCCAATTATCAAGTTCGTTTTGTAATGTAAAAAACTGGTCTTCTGATGATTTATGATTATTAGATTTCAAAATTCTTAATAATTTAGACGACTTAAATTTTTCTCGTTCCGGGTTATTTTGGTCTGTAAAACCATCGGTAAATAAGTATAAATTATCACCTGAATTTAATTCTAAATTAAAATCTTCAAATTCTGTTTTTGTTGCTCTTATTTTGTAGCCTCCAATACTTCTGGCAATTCCTTTTTCTCTATAAATTTCGTTATTTTTGGAATAGACGATTGGTCTTTTAGCAGAAGAATAAGTAATTTTAAGGTTGGTTTCCAGTGGTTTATCAAATCGCAAAATGATTAAGTCCATACCGTCTTGATTATCAGTATTTTCTTGATGTAAAGAATTAATAATAACTTCGTCTAACTGAGTTAGAATTTCAGCAGGAGAAACAACCTGACGTTCAACTACAATTTCACTCAAAATTCTACTACCAATCAAAGACATAAAAGCTCCCGGGACTCCATGTCCTGTGCAATCAACAACAGCAAAAAACAGATAATCTTTTGTTTCTTGTAGCCAATAAAAATCGCCGGAAACAACGTCTTTTGGTCGGAATAAAATAAAATTATCAAAATAATTATCGAGAATAGATTTTTGTGGTAAAATAGAACTTTGGATTGTGCTTGCATAGCGTATGCTCGATTCAATCATCTCATTTTTCTGTTCCAGAATTTGGTTTTGAATTTCAATTTCTTCTGTTTTTGCAATAATTTGTCCTTCAAACTCTTTAAGTTTAGAAATGTCAGATTCAATTGCGGCAATAACTCTTATGCTTTTATCATGATTTAAAATTGGAGTAAAAGTAGTTTGCAACCAAATTTTTTGTCCATTTTTTGTTGTAATTGGGGCATTATATCTAAACGGTTTTTTATCATTAAAAACGGTTTTTTTAATCATTTCAGCCAATTCTTTGTCTTTTGCATAAATGAAGATGTTTTCATGCATTTCAATAAATTCAAGATAAGTATAACCATAAATTCTTTCAAACGCAGCATTAGCCCATACAAAATCGCCTTTGGCACTCATTAAAAAAACAGAATTTTCGGTTTCGCTGGCAACTATAGAAAGTTTTTCAAGTTCAATATTAATAGATTCTAATTCATCACGTTGAGTCAAAATTTCTTCTTGTTGTTGCATCAATTCTTCATTTTTAGCCAAGATTTCTTCGTTTTGTTGGTTTATTTCCTGAGTTCGTTTTCTTACTTCTTTTTCAAGTCTAATATTTTGTCGACGCAAACGATTAGTAAATATTCTTAGAATAAAATAAACTAAAATAACAAGTAAAATAAAATAAATAATGTAAGCAACAATTGTTCTGTTCCAAGGTGGCAAAATTTTAAAAGTATATTCAGCCACATTACTTTCTATGCCGTAAATATTTTTTGCTTTTACCATAAAAGTGTATGTGCCTTCGTGCAAATTTGTGTATTTATTTTTAGCCTCTCTTGACCAATCCGACCAAACATTATCAAAGTTTTCTAATTTGTATGAATATGTAACACGTTCATCAGCAGCAAAATAGGGGCTTGAATATTCAAAATATATTTTGTTGTCGTTATATTTGATAGTATGAATAAAATTTTGCGGTTGTGAATTAACTATTTCTCCATTTTCGTCAAAATAAGTACCCAGAAAAATTACAGAATCGTTGCCCACCGAGACTTTTCTAATGAAAGTACTATATCCATTTAGGTAGTTATTATTGTCAGAAGGTTTTATGAAAAATAACCCATCAGCTCCACTAACATAAACATTATAAGAAGAGTCAACGTAAACAAAATTTAAGCTTTTAGTTTCTAGTGGTTTGTATTTTAAAGTGTCAAATCTAATATAATCTCCATCAGTTTTATGATATGAATATAATTTTCTGTTGCCTACAAAATAATAATTGTCTTTAATGGTGAAAAATGAACCCAATCCAACATTTTCTTTGGTCAGCTCTTCTCCAAACATATCGCATAATACAATCGAATCTAATTTTTCATCATACTTAAAAAGTCCTTTGTTTGTTGGGAAATAAACCTCATTATCAATATTATATGCTTTTATTTGCAAACTACTATTAAATCCTTTCAACGTATCATATTTAAAAACTTTTTTGTCAAAAATAATATCAGAATCCGGATTTACTGCAACTTTGTAGACGCCGTCAAAAAAAGTGGTTATCCATAAATAATTGCCAACTTCAATATTTCTGATTGATAAACCGCCAAAATCAACTGTGTCGATTGGAATAAGCTCATTATTTACAAATTTAAATGCTATAACATGATCTAATGAAGAAGCGTAAATTATTTCGGGATTTATCTTTGATTGAAATGTGAAATAATTATAAGCAACATCTTTTAAAAAGTTGAGGTCGTCTCCTTTTGTGCTGAAAACTCCCTTTGAAGATGCTATAAGTAGTTGTCTTTCATTTTGTTTTGTCGGTATTAGTTCATTAAAATACCAAACATTGAAAGTTAAACCAGAAAACTTTGTGAATTTTCCTCCGGATTTTAAAGGAATTTTATAAGCGCCTGTCATACCGGCAACTATTAAAGAATTATCGAATTTATAGACAGAATTTAATCCATCATCTAATCCGGTTGTAGAATTCCAAAATCTAATTGGTGACGCAATATCAACCCTGCTAATACCTTTATCTAATCCTAACCAAAGAGTGTTGTTTTTTGACAAAAAAGAAATCCAAACATGATTGAACTGAAGTCCGTCATCTTTATTTATGCGTTCAACTAATTTTCCTTGTTTATTAACAATAAATACACCTTCGGTAAGAGAAGTTATCGCATACGCAGTATCACCAATAGGACATCCCATATATAAGTGTGTTGTTGAAAAAATATCGTCAACTTCTGTTTCAAAAATAGTTAATGGGTCAGTTCCTTCAGGCGCTAAAAAATCATATAAAAAAAGATTGTTTGCCCCAACACAAAGAGCTTTTCCGTTTTCATAAGGAAACATTCTGTACAAAAATTGTCCGTAATATTTTTGAGGGTTGGGTAGGGGAGTAAGTTCATTTCCATTTATTGTAAAGAAATCATCATCGTCACGAATAATTATTCCTATTCCAGGAACAAAAGACATAGGGTTAAATTTTGTTTCGGGTGTCCAAGCTATAATTTCTTGAGATTGTTCATTATATCTGAAAATTTTCTGAGTACTTCTAAAATAAATTCCGTCATCAGTTTCAAAGATTTCCCAAACATCTGCAAAATTATTGTCTGCTGTATCTATCAAATTCATCAAACTATGATATTGCATTTGTCCAATAGAATCGGGTTTTAAATAGCCTATTTCTTCAGAACCGCCAACGTATATTTTCCCGGTAACAGAAGATTTGCACAAAGAGCGAACATTTGAATTTTGAGGTAGTCTGATTATTCGCCAATTTTCACCGTCAAATTCGACCAATTCTGTTGTTGTACCAAAATACATTATTCCTCTGTCGTCTTCAACAATAGTCCAAATTTGAGAATGTCCTAAATATTCCTTCGCGGTATAATTAACGATAAAAGGAGATCCAAAATCTTGCGCCCAAAATTTTGAAATTATTAGCAAAAGAATTATAAAAACAGATAGTTTTTTATTCATATTAATTTAAATTTTGTGCTGTTGATACAGAAGAACAAATATACGAAAAAAGTGACAAATAACAAGTTCAAAAAGATAGTTAATAAAAAAAAGCCCGCATATTACGGACTTTAAAATTTCGAGTATTTTATTATTCGGTTCGAGTTAAAAATCGTCTGATTTTTTCTGCTGACCAGTTTCTAGCTGTCAGCCACCTTGTCATAGGAATATTTATTCCTGTTTGGATGTAGAGATTGTTTAGAATATTAATATGAGAATATGGACTAACAACTCCTTCGTTTGTATTTGTCATAAAATCGGGATTGACAAAATTTGTAGAATTGAGTTGAAAATTCACGAAATATACACTGTAATTGAAACCTAACATTGCAGAAATAGAAGATTTTTTAATTTCTTCTCTTGGCAATGTAGCAACATAAGGAGCTTCATTCCAACTTGATTTTTGAATATTTTGAGTCAAAAAATATTGGTTAAATTGTACTCCAAAAGTTACGTAAGATTGATTTTTGTAGATATTTGAAGAACCAAATTTAACCATAATAGGCAAACCAACCTGTAAAGCCCGATATTGACTTGTAACTAAAAAGTTGCCGGTTACTGATTTATAATAATTTTTGAATCCTAAATCTTGTACATCCAGACCAAAAATCAAACCTAATTTATCGCTTTTAAAGTCATAATTAAAAACAACAGCCATTCCTCCTCCCGGAGTATATGAGAAGATTTCATTATTTTGTTTCATCATATCACCATAAGGTGATTTTATCATTACGTTGTTGTTTTCCGGCGCAGGAAAAGAAATATTATTAGTTAAAAAAAATTTAAACGCAAGATATCGGTATTCAGAGTTATCATTGGTCTGTCCGAAAGAAATTACGAAAAAAGACAAAAGCAATAGTATTGTTGTTATTTTCTTCATATATTTATTTTTTTTCGAAACATTTTTAGTATAATAATTTACTTTTTAAAACTGGTAATAAAAACTCCCCTTTTTATAAATGTTTCTTTTATTGTTATTATTTATAGTCTCAATAAATTACTTTTTTAGTTTGAAAACTATGGTAAATATTCCCAAACATCTTTTTTGTATGATGTTTTAGCTTTACCCATGGCAACAAAACCTCTTTCCAAAGTACCAAATGCAACGTGGTCTCTAACAATTGCAAATGCAACGGCACCTTCCCTACCATCTGCTATGTCATTGTCTTCTCTGATATCAGAACATTGTTTCCACACACCTTGAAAATCATATGACCACCAATCATTGTACAAAGAATCTCCTTCGCCCCTGCCTGTTCCAAAATAGAAATAAGTGTATCCGGTACCGGTATTGGGTCTAGTAAAGCTAAGTGAAAAAGAAACAGCGTTAGCACGAACCGGAGCAGGGCAACCATTTAATCCGTACCATCCTCCAAAAGAACCAATTGTTGGGTCAAATACAAAGAAATCATTTTTATAATTACCGGAACCATCAACACCGGTTCCAACGATTGCTAGATTATTAACAACAGACACACAAGCTTCTGTTCTATTTCCTCCTAAAAATGGATCACCTGACACCCAGGCCTGACCTGATTTATTCCCTTTGAAATCTTCTCTAAAATCATAGTATAATAAGTCATTTCTTGGGAAATTAGTAGAACCAAGACCAATATATCCTCTTTCTTCTTCTCCGAACATACTGTTATCTACAACAAGAGAAAATGCAATAGCGTTGTCTCTTTCTTGCCCGGGACCTAATGAGTCAATTCTTATCCAGATGTTATACATTCCACCTTCTTCTGTCCATTTCCACATGTCATCTGTTTTAATGTGGTTGATAGCATCAGTAACACCTGTTCCAAAATACGCAGTATCTCCTACAACAAAAGCTGCCCCACTCATTCTTGGGTCGCCTCTAAAATCTGACATTTGTGTCCAACTATCTTTTTCAGGATCATAAGACCATAAATCACTAAGTAATTGAGAACCATTGTATCCACAAGTTACGTACGCTTTATTATTCAGAACAAAAGAAGTAGCCTCAGAACGTTGATCTTTTGCAAGTACCGAAAAATCGTTATTATGAAACCAAACATCTTCGGGTAATAGAGTCCTGAATTCAGTGACATTTTGATTGTAGGCAGTATCGGTTAATCCGGAACGGTATTGAATAATAACAAAAGATCTGACAAAATAACTTGAATCTACACCCAAATCATATATAGAACTTGTGTAAGAAAAGTCAGTAACAGTATCCTGAAACTCCTGTGAATATTTAACATAACCATCTTTGTTATCTTTGTTCAAATTTGTTAAATAAGGTTGGGAGTTTTCAAATGCCCAGCAATGCCCATAAGAAATTATTTCTGAAATGGAATCTCTATCTATACCAAAAATATTTGCTTTAATTTCGGCAGATCTAACTCCGGTGTACATTACGGAGTCTTCATACGCACTTAAATGGAGATAAGCATTGTGGATGTTAATCATTGTTCTACCTGTTGTGTTTCTCCACGATAAGTAGCTGTCGCCCTGGTCTTTACAGCTAGACATAAATGCGATAAACAATACCGGAATAATTAGTAATAAATATATTTTCTTGTTCATATTTTTGTATTTGAGTATTGAAAAAGTCTTAATTATCTTGAAATAACAAAAACTATGCAAAATTAAATTTTTTATAATAATAAGTGTTTAAGAAAAAAAGTTTTCTTCTAGAATACAGATTATTATTGTTTTTATAGTTGCTTTTGAATCAAAAGAAGTTTATAAAATCAGAACAAAATTATCATTTTTTTTTAAGACAAAAAAACCTACATTAATAAAAACGCTTTTTTTTGACAAATAGTTTTTATTCTTATCAAAAATATTTCAATTTGATTTTATATTTTTACGCCAATAATAGTAATATCATCAACTTGAAAATTATCTCCTTTCCAATCGTTAAAAGCCTCTTGAAGTAATTCTTTTTGAATTGTTAATGGAGCATCAGCAGTAGCAGTTAGTAGTTTTCTGAAATTTCCAATCAAAAATTTTCTTGCATACGCCCCGCCAAACTGATCTGCAAATCCATCAGAAAACAAATACAAAATATCATTCTTTTTATAAGTAATTTCGTGATTAGTAAATTTTTGGTCATTTTTTCTGCTATAGCCAATTGGCATTTTATCGGCTTTAAGCTCAATTAATAAATCTTCTCGATACAAAAACAATGAATTGTATGCACCTGCGAATTGCAGTTTGCCTTTTTCTTTATCAATAATAACAAAAGACATGTCCATTCCGTCACGAATATCGTTATCGGGTCTTTCTTGTAGTGAGTATATTACATTAGTTCTCAAAGAATCAAGCACTTCGGCAGCTGTAATGTCGTCTTTATATGAAACAATTTCATTAAGATACGCAGTACCCATCATGCTTAAAAAAGCACCCGGCACACCATGTCCGGTACAATCAGCAACGGTTAAATATAATCTGTTTTTAAATTCTTTGAACCAATAAAAATCACCTGAAACTATATCTTTTGGCATCGAAAGAATAAAATTTTCCTCAAAATTGCGAGCTAATATTTCAGATGCCGGTAAGATTGCTTTCTGTATTCGTCTTGCATAGTTTATACTTTGTGTAATGTATTCGTGGCTGTCTTGTATTTTATCTCTTTGTTCTTTTACAATTTCATTTTGGCGATTAATTTCTTCACTTTGTGATTTTAATTCTTCGTTTTGTTTTCCAATTTCAGCAGTTCTTTGAAGTACAAGGTTCTCTAAATTTTGATTTTGCCTTTTCAAAGCCCGTTGTCTTAAAAACACAAATATTAAAACAATAAAAACAATTCCAACACTTATTAAAACTTTGAAGATGTCTGTTTGCCAAAATGGAGGTTTTATTTCGATAGTAATTATTTGAATGCCCGAATTTTGACCAAGAACATTTGACGAACGAAAATAGTAGGTATATGTACCAACCGATAATGGAAATTCAAAACTATTTTGTGATGATTTTTCAGACCACAAAGACATATTTCCATTTTTTGTTGAAGTTGCATATTGGAACATTACATCGTCATTACTAATGTAATATGGAGATTCTAATAAAACTTTTAATTTTAGATTTTCTTTATACTTAACAACTATTTCTTTTTGGTTATAAGTTTCACCTCCAATTACTATTTTTTTGAAATTTAAGTTAAAGAAATCACTAAAGTAATTTTCCACATCGAATGTCCCGGTAATTTTAAACAGAGAAGAATAATTTGAAACAACCCATAAATTACTTTGGTCATCTACGTATATATCTGAAATATTGGGGATTAAGTTTAATAATGTAATTTTAGCAGCATCAACTTTTGAGTTAACACCATTAAATTTTAGTTCATTTTTTAACTTACTCCAAAAGTAGTCATCTTGCTTATTGATAAAATACACAGAATTGGCGTCGATATTCGAAAATTCCTGATATCTGACAATGCTATCCAGCCCCGGATTATATTTATACATTCCTTGAGGTAGATAAAAAAGCATATTTCCATTGAGTTTCTGTATTTCGACAACAGATAAAAAATCAGGGCTAAGAGGATACATTTTTAAGTCAGTTTTATTAGTTTTACTTATTTTATAAGCATAACCTTCGCCTCCCAACCAGATATCTGTTTCATTATCACTTATAGATAAAATGTAATCCTGAATTTCCATTGTAGAAATGATTTTTTCAGGTTTAGAATTTTTTGAAGTCAAATCAAATCGGTATAAATAATCAGTTGTGGCAGCGTATAAAATACTTTTATCTACCGATGAAATTGATATTTTCGTTATATACTCATCTTTTATTAAGTTCTCAACTTTATTGTCTTTAATGATGTAAAGGCCTGTGTTAGAGGAAATAATGAGTTGGTTATCATATTCCAAAGCTTGCTTACATTTTGAGTCAATTCCTTCAACTTTTTTATAGATGTAATATAGTTCCGAAAATTGTTTCTTTTTAACTCTTGGTTTTTGATAGTAATAATTTATCTGTGGTTCTACATATTCAACTTTGGAAATTGAGTCTTGTGGGCTAATTACAGCTACAGTGTCATTTTCAACTACGTTTTCGTCAATATTTTTATCTTTTTTATTTTTATCCTTTTTGCCAAATATTTTATTAGCCCATTTTTTTAAGGTTCCTTCTTTTTTATTATCATCAATATTGTTGTCTGAATTATCTATTTCGTCTTCAACATTGTTTTCAATATTGGAAACACCACCATTATTGGCTTGAATATTATTAGTTTTTGACTTTTGTTTTTCGACTTGTTTCAAAACTTCCTCAAAGTCTTTGTCAGATTCAGCTTTTGTTAAGTAAAAAATCCCCTGCGTAGTAAGAACATATAAGGTAGTATCCAGCAAATGTGAACTGATAATATTTCCTTCGAGTCCCAAATACGAACTGTAATTATAAACAGGTAAAGACAAATCAAATCTGAATAATCCGTAATTATTTGAAATCAACAAACCACCCGACTCATCTTTATACAAAGAAAAAACTTCATTATCAGGCAAACCTGTATAATTATTTAAAACCGATACAATTTTTTGTTTTTCAATATCTAAGAACACAACTCCACCATTTAAAGTGGAAATTGCTATTATTTTGTCATCTATGGCAATAACATCATTAATTATTTTATCGTGCAAGTATTCAATTTTTTCCGAATCTATTATTTCAAAATTATTTTCAGAAGC
Organism: Bacteroidales bacterium; assembly: GCA_016938685.1. Taxonomy (GTDB): domain Bacteria; phylum Bacteroidota; class Bacteroidia; order Bacteroidales; family JAFGUD01; genus JAFGUD01. Next base: position 12,795 of record JAFGUD010000006.1, read on the forward strand.
TATATAAATAGCATTTTCGGAAGTTCCAAACACATTTTTTTCACCTAATTCAATACTAAAAGTTATTTCCATAACTTGTTCAATCGGATAATCACATGTATCTGAAAGTCTGTCATTATAAATTTCAAACATTCCTTGCCCTTTTACCAGAACATAATTCACTCCCGATTTTTGAACAATTCCTCCGAAAAACTGACCAGGAGTAGGTAATATCACATTTACTTTAGAATAATCTTCGTTTGAAACAACAACAATGTAGTTTTTATAATAAAAAGCAATATTCTTCTCAGTATGAAAAATTTTAACATCTCCTACAAATCGTTCTACTTTGTTAGTTATTTCAACATAAACATAATTTGTGTCTTTATTTTCGAGATAACCAATACTATTGTTACAAGCAATAAAAATTCTGTTAGAAAATGGGTCAGCAGAAACTTTATAGGGCATTCCGGGAGTTTTAATAAAGTTGTAATTTTTAGAATCAAAAGTCATTATTCCTCGTCGATTTGCTAGAATATATTTACCCAAAGTATCTTGTGTCATTGAAAAGATATTTTTATCAACTAATTCCTCGTTTGAATAAAAAGTAGAAAATGGAATTCCAATATCATTTGAGTCAAAAAATATTTCTTTTTCAGGCATCTTAGGCATATTGTTATCTTTTAAGCCTTCGTTAAAGCTCAAAAGCACAAATGCACTAATCAAAATTATTGCGGTATATTTCTTCATAAAAACTTAATTAATTCCGGGTGAATATATATGTCCCATAAAAATTATGGCTTCGGATTGTCTGTGTATCAGTAGGAAAATAAACGGCTTATTTGCGTTAAATATAAATGATTCATTTTCAGTCATTTCAGTGTTAAAATCAAGCTTCTCTAATTCGTCTATTTCATTGCCTTCGTCAGTAACTACAAATTTTGCATAGTGGTACAAACCATTAACAAAAACTACTTTTCTAATTAAATTAAGAAAATTTCCTCCTTTTGTAAAAATGGCAGGAATTATAGTATCAATATTGCTTTTATAATTAAAAAATGATTCTACAGAAAATTCTGGAATAAGTAAACGAACTTTTTCAGTTTGCATGTTTTTTTGTCGCCAAAGCAAATAAGAATCGAAATTGAAAATTTGCTCAAAGTTTTTCAAATCGTAAATATCTCTGGGCAAAATAACAATCAAAGAGAGTTGATAACCTTCATAAGGAAGTTCAATAATTTGATATTCTTCGGTTTCGCCATATTTAAAATAATCAAATGAAGTGAAATACTTTATGTGCTTAATTTCTTTTCCATCTGAATCTAATTTAAAAGAGGAGGTGAAAGTATTCTCGAAATTTTTTGCCCAAAAGCCTGAGAAATAGCATGCTGAATTTAAAATAATGTTTGGATTTTCCGGAATATCAACAGCTGAAAGATAAGGGACAAAATATCCCTCTGATTTTTTTTCGATTATCGAGTTTATTTTAGCAACAATAGAATCAATACTTGCTGTAAAATCAATATATTTAACAGTATCGACTAAATATTTGGAGATTTTTTCATTGTAGCTCTTCAGTACTTTCAAAGTGTCTTCTATGAAAAAGTCAACTGAAAAAACAAAATTAGTATTTAAGCTATTATTTTCAGATATAATTTTTTGGAAGTTGATAAAATTATTCAAATGTTTGTCTTTATCACTATCAAACATCATATAATCGCCTATTTGCGAAGCTGTTCCTCCTTTTGTAGCAAGGTAAATTTCGGATAAAGAAAGATTCATAAAGAATGGCGAAATAACCTGATTTTTTTCTTCACTCAAATATTCTTTATAAAATTCAAATGCGATTCGGTTTCGATTTTCAACAAATTCTGTGTTTTGATTTTGTGCATTCAAAAAAATATTTGCAAACACAAAAAACAACAGAACTAAAATAATTCTAGCCATAGCGGTAGTGTTTTCATCTGTAAAACTCAAAATCTGTGCCGAGTCGCCTAAAAACACGGAATTGAACCATTAAAAATAAAAAGCTTGTAAAAAATAGGACAAAAAAAGGAAGAATTATTAATTGTTAAGAATTTTTGACCAAAACGATTGATGTTTGAAATTTAGTTCTTTGGGTTTAAAATTTTTGTTGAATAAGCCAAAAATTGAGCTTCCACTTCCCGACATTGCTGCATAAGAAGCACCTTTTTTGTACAATTCGTTTTTTATTTCTTCAAGTTGTGGATGTCTGGAAAAAATCACTTTTTCAAAATCATTAAAAAAACAGTTTTTCCATTGTTCTGTTGGTTTATCTAAAAGTAAGTTGAGTCTTTCAACTTGTTCATTTGGAGTTATATAGCTGTAAACTTTTGCAGTATTCAAATTCAAATCGGGTTTTACAACAACAACAATAAATTCGGAAAAATCGTAACTTACAGTTTGCAAAATATCCCCAATTCCGGTAGCAATAGCAGGTTTATTTTTGATAAAAAAAGCACAATCAGCGCCAATTTGACGGGCATAATTCTCTAATTGTTCAAAAGACAAATTCAAATTGAACATTTCGTTCATAAGTTTAAACATAAAAGAAGCATCGGCAGAACCGCCACCAAGTCCTGCTCCAAAGGGAATTACTTTGTGCAAATGGATTGAAACAGGAGGAAGATTAAAGTCATTTTTCAGCAGTTTGTAGGCTTTAACAACTAAATTTTTTTCAGTAGGAGCATCAATTTTAAGTCCGGAATTAGTGAATATAAAGTCTTCGGTTTCCTTGTTTACAACAACTTCAAGTGCATCTTTAATGTCAATTGGTAAAAACACACTTTGAATATCGTGATAACCGTCAATACGTTTTTTAAGGATATTTAAGCCTAAATTTATTTTTGCGTTTGGGAAAACAATCATTGAATTATTTTTTATTGCATAAAACTGTCAGTCAAAATTTTGATTTTTACAAAAATACTAAAAGTTCAGAAATGTAATTGTTTATTTAAAACTTTTCCCGTGATTATCTATTTGTGATTTTTTGTTTGACACCTGTAGACATGTTTTATAAATATTAAGTTAAATAGTAAGTTGGACACACTTGAATCTCACTAAATTCAATAATATCATAAAAGTCCGTTAAACAAAAACGCTCAAAAAAAACTATTCTTTGTTTTGTTAAAATTTAAGCGTAAATTTGTTGGGGGAGAAATGCTATATCATTGCTAAAAAGGTGGTTTTTAGGTTTTAATTTACAAACAGCTAAATAGAGTTAAGTTATTGTTTATTAATGTGTTAATCTTAAAACTTCTCTAATACCCTAGTTAGCTTTGTGATGTTTGTAGTGTGTAAGTGTTTGCATTATAGGCATTAAGAATTCGCAAATAGTAAAATGACAAATAGAAAGCCCTCAAATTAGGTATTTGAGAATCAAATTACCGAATTAAAAAAAAATGAAAATTTTTTGGTGAAATTTTCTGCATTAAATGAGGAAAAGGAAAATATTACTAATAAATTAGGCTTTGCAAATAATTAATTTGCATTTCAATAAAACAAAAAGCAAAGCAAGCATAATAATTAATTACTACCATGAGCGAACTTTTGAGATTAATTTAACTTAATCCTGATAAAAAGTTTATTTCAATACTAGTACACGATATATTAACCAGAATTATGTAAATAGTTCGGTAGTTTCAAAGTTAAATGTTTAAAGTTCATCCAGCTTGATTTGGTCTATTAAATTTTAATAAAAAATCAATATAATGGCAAAGCTCTAATAAGCGCATTCAAAAATAAATGATATGCGAATAAACTTTTGACTTTCAACTTTACATTATTTATGAAAGCTTAACAACAAGGTATTACGTTGTAATTCTGTTTTGTTAATTAGCTCAAATGTATATTCGATAATTGCTCTCAGAAATATCGAATAAAATAGTTTTTTAATTACCCCTGAAAATATAACACATGAAAAATGTTTACATTGGAACTTATCCGCCACGCGAATGCGGAATAGGAACTTTTACTCAAAATCTTTATAAGGCAATAACCGAAGCCGACGAAAGTGAAGAACAAAATGAAAGTTTTATTGTCGCAATGAACGACTTTGAACAAACTTATGTTTATCCTGAAGAAGTTAAATTGACTATTCGCCAGGAATCTCAAAAAGATTATTTGTCGGCTGTGAAATATATAAATCTCAGTGGAGCAGATTGTTGCATCCTAGAACATGAATTTGGTATTTATGGGGGGCAAAATGGAGTTTATATTCTTCCATTGCTTCATTGTCTGGAAATACCCTTGATTGTAACGCTACACACTATTATAAAAACCCCTTCTTATAACGAAAAAACTATTTTACAGGAAATTTGCAAAATGGCTAATAGGGTAGTCGTAATGAGTCATAAAGCAATAGGTTTTCTAGAAGATATTTATGGTGTTCCGAAAGAAAAGATTGCATATATAGAACACGGTGTGCCTGATTTTAAGTTTTCGCAAGACCAAACAAAAAAAGAATTCAAACTTGAAAAGAAAAAGCTTTTACTGACTTTTGGTATTATAAGCAGAAACAAAGGTATTGAAGTAGCAATTAAGGCTTTGCCGAAAGTTGTAGAAAAACACCCGGATGTTTTATATATAGTTTTAGGAAAAACACATCCTGCTGTGCTTCGATATTCCGGTGAAGAATACAGGATTTATCTTACCAGATTGGTGAAAGAACTAAAACTTGAAAAACATGTAGTTTTGCTCGATAAATTTGTCAGCCAAAAAGACCTATTTAAGTATTTGTATGCTTCGGATATTTATATTACTCCTTATTTAAACGAAGCCCAAATAACAAGCGGAACACTTTCTTATGCGGTTGGTGTTGGTTCTGCCGTTGTTTCCACCCCATATTGGCATGCGGCGGAATTGCTTGCAGACGATAAAGGGATTTTGTTTGATTTTGGTAATTCAGAAGAACTTGCCGACGTTTTAATCGAATTGCTTGATAAACCTGAAAAACGTATGCTTTATAGAAAAAAAGCTTACGATTACGGCAGAGAAATTACTTGGCCAAAAATAGGAGTTAAATATAATAATTTGCTCCAAACAGTTATTGTTGAAGACTTAAAGATTGATAAAAAAGAAGTTATTCCTTTTGATTTGATGCTTTTACCTCCTTTTTCCCTGGCTCATATTAAGCGTATGACTGACGACACAGGAATTATTCAACATGCAAAATTTGGAATTCCGAATTTGAAAGAAGGCTATTGTTTAGACGATAATGCCCGAGCTTTGCTAATGGCTTTAATGGCATTTAAACAAAAGAAGGATTATCAGGCACTTGAGTTTTGTCCAATTTATCTGAGTTATATTCACTTTATGCAAAATAAAGACGGTACATTCAAGAATTTTTTGAGTTTTAATCGTAATTTTCTTGATGAAGTTGGTTCTGAAGACTCTTTTGGACGAACTATTTGGGCTCTTGGGTTCATGCTTGCTAACCCTCCAAACGATTCATATTATGAGATTGGAAAAATGATATATCTTAATGCATATCCAAATTTTGAAAAGTTAAAATCAATCAGAAGTATTGCCAACACAATAGTCGGGATAAGTTATTACTTACGCAGTAATCCTTCTGACGAAGGAATGATTGAGGTGCTTAAAAGATTAACAGCCGTATTAACAGGTCATTTTGAAAAATGTAGCGATGGAAAATGGAATTGGTTTGAGGATTTGTTAGCTTATGACAATGCAATGCTTCCTTTGGCTTTATTGCACTCAGCCGAAATATTAAACGATAATAAAATACGCGAAATAGCAATTTCATCAATGGATTTTTTGACTGAAATTACAATGTATTCAGGTTATTTATCCATAATTGGAAACGAGCAATGGCATAAAAAGGGTGGAGAACATTCAAAATTTGCTCAGCAACCTCTTGATGCTCTTGCGATGGTACTTATGTTTCATCAAGCTCATCATTTAACAAAAGACAAAAGTTATCTGAAAAAATTATTTACTTCGTTTATGTGGTTTCTTGGCGATAACGATTTGAGAATGAATTTATACGATTTTGAAACAAAAGGTTGTTGCGATGGTTTGGAAAGTTACGGAGTAAATCGTAATCAGGGAGCAGAAAGTATTTTGGCATATACTATTTCGTATTTAACAGTTCTAAAAGCTTATGAGGAATATTATAGAGAAGATTAAAAATAGTGTTAAGTAAGTATGCGAATTTAGAGTTGAAAAGTACTGACAGTTGAAAACACATAACTTTAAGGAGAAAAGAAACCTTACAAATAGATAAAATAAAAAAATGATTGAAAGATATAAAAATAATCCGATTCTTACAAAGAACGATGTGCCATATCCTGTTGCTACTGTTCATAATGCAGCAGTTGTGAAGTACAACAATAAATATATAATGATTTTTAGGTCGCACAAGTTGAATGGAAGAAGTATTTTGGGAAAAGCTGAAAGTGAAGATGGTTTTAATTTTAAAGTAGATAACGAACCTTTTATGATTCCTGCCACCGAAGGCATTTTTAAAGAATATGAAGAATACGGCGTAGAAGACCCTCGAATTATTTTTTTGGAAGGTGAATATTTTATTACTTATAGTGCTTATTCACGACATGGAGTGCGAGTTGGACTTGCTAAAACTAAGGATTTTAAGTCAATTGAGCGCTTTTCGCTTATTACCGAAGCCGATTATAGAAATGTTGTAATTTTCCCTGAAAAATTTAATGGATTGTATGCGCGTTTAGATCGTCCACATTCAGAAATTTCGCCTTGGTCGGTATGGATTTCATATTCGCCCGACCTGAAATTTTGGGGAGAATCAAAGCTAATTATAAAACCAATGCAATATCATTGGGACGAAATGAAAATTGGTCCCGGAGCGCCACCGATAAAAACTTCTCGTGGTTGGTTAAATATTTATCATGGTGTTTTTCCAACAATGGATGGCTGTGTTTATCGCCTCGGCGTAGCATTGCATGACCTCGAAGACCCTTCAAGAATTATAGCTGTCGGCGACGACTGGATTTTGCAACCCGAAGAGGATTATGAAATTACAGGATATGTTCATAATGTGGTTTTTTCCTGCGGAGCAGTTCCCGAAACTGACGGAACTGTAAAAATATATTGGGGTGGGGCAGACAAAGTAATGTGCGTGGGTACAGCAATTTTAGAAGAACTTGTTGACCATTGTTTAAATAATCCAAGAAAAGCACTTTAGTTGAAAGTTTTTAAAGTAAAAAAGCACAAACTTTTACCTTTAAAAACTTTACGAACTTTAAGATCCCTGGGACATGCTTTACAAACTTTAAGAACTTTACAAACTTTCAAACTTTTAAATTCATTTATGAAAATAGCTATATTATCGCCAATTGCATGGCGAACGCCACCAATAAAATACGGTCCTTGGGAACAAGTAGCCTCAAATATTGCCGAAGGACTTGTTGAAAAAGGAGTAGATGTTACGCTTTTTGCAACAGGAAACTCAGCGACAAAAGGAAAATTGGAGTTTGTTTCTGAAACAGCTTATGCAGAAAACCAAGACATTGAACCAAAAGTTTGGGAATGTTTACATATTAGTAATTTAATGGAAAAAGCCGACGATTTTGATTTAATTCACAATAATTTCGATTTTCTTCCATTGAGTTACTCTCGGCTTATAAAAACTCCGATGTTGACAACTATTCATGGCTTTTCGTCTCAAAAAATAATACCCGTTTACAAAAAATATAATTCAGATAATTTTTATGTGTCAATAAGTAATTCAGACCGCAGTCCCGAACTTGACTATTTGGCAACTGTTTATAACGGAATAAATACAAAAGAATTTACGTTTAGTCCGATTTCAAAAGAATATTTGTTGTTTTTTGGTAGAATTCATCCCGAAAAAGGAACGTATGAAGCCATACAAATTGCCAAAAAATCTGGCAGAAAACTAATTATTTCAGGTTTAATTCAAGATGAGGCGTATTTTGAAAATAAAGTTAAACCTTTTATAAATAATGATGATATTGTTTTTGTGGGAAATTCGGCAGCAAAAGAACGGGACAAACTGCTTGGAGAAGCTTTTGCTCTATTGCACCCAATTAGTTTTAACGAACCGTTTGGATTAAGTGTGGCAGAAGCAATGCTTTGCGGAACGCCTGTTATTGCATACAACAGAGGTTCTATGCCCGAATTAATTGAAAACTCAAAAACCGGTTTTTTGGTTGATAATATTGAACAAGCAGTTGATGCAGTTAACAGAATAAATTTAATTGACCGGAAATATTGTTTAGAATGGTCAACCTCAAAATTCAGTAAAGAAAAAATGATTGCTGGTTATTTAGAAGTGTATAATAAAATTTTAAATCAGAAAGGAAGATAAATTATGAACGAAACAAACAAGATACAATCCATGATAAAAAGGAAAATAGCAAGAATAGAACGCGATACTTCTCGTGTTATCACTCGTGCTCATATTCCTACGGATATGCAACGTATTGAAAGAATTATTGCTAGAGTTTTAAATCTTTCTGAAAAAAAAGCTGAGATTCTTTTAAAAAAAGTATATACAAATTTTCATGATAGACATAAAAATATTGAACAACAACTTAATAAACACTTTCAAAAGGTTTCAGAATATATCCCGCCAAATATAATATTAAGCAATGCAAAAAAAATGCTTATTGGAGCTTATTTTACAATGGAATATTCTATTGAATCTGCTGCACTTTTTAATCCTTCTATTGTGCCACATCCAAATCAAGAAGGAGTAAAAGAAGGAGAACTGCGTTTTATTATGAGTCTTCGTGCAACCGGCGAAGGACATATTTCTTCAATTGTATTCAGAAAGGGAATTATCCAAAATGATGGTTCTTTTCTGTTTGATGAAGTTACTGAATTTGTTGGAACTCCTAATATTTTGCATGATCCTTTATACGAAAGTCATTTGTTTCGTTTAAAACTAGAGGATATGAATTCATGGGACGAAACAAGCAATCGTATTTTTGAACAAATACCGGATTTATTCACTTATAGCGAATTGAAAGCAAGTATAAATGTACTCCATTTAAATCCACATTTTATATGTAATGATGGAACAATTAATAACCTAAACTGGCTTGCAAATTCTAATTATAAAATAAAGTTTGATGAAAAATCAAAAATATCGGAACGTGTTATATTTCCGGTTTCGGAAAATGAAAGCAGAGGAATTGAAGATGCTCGTTTTGTTAAATTTTTCGATGATAATGGTGAAGTTACATATTATGCAACTTATACCGCATACAACGGATTCAGAATACTTCCGCAACTAATAGAAACCAAAGATTTTATTTCTTTTAATATTATTCCAACTAACGTAAAATTTAACTCGTTAAAAATCAGAGTTTAAGTTAAATCCGACTTCTTCGGGTTTGAGGTCAAATTTAGCA
>JAFGUD010000433.1 GCA_016938685.1 Bacteroidales bacterium
GATGGTACTTTGGCTTAAGCCACGGAAGAGTAGGTCGTCGCCAGAACAAAACACAATTTGATATAAAGACCGAGATTAAACCGCCCATGTGGCGGTTTTTTTGTTTTTATAAAAAATAAATTTTGGGAATTCAAACCGCTGTTTTTTACAGCACTTTTTTGTTTACATTGTAAAAAATATGTTTTAGTATTCCCCAGATTGTTGAGAGAGAGCAGTTATAATTTGGGGTAAGTATAAAGGATTATATATGGTCTCTTTGGATATTGCTAAGGACATAACTTGTTCTAATTGTATTTTTAATGAAGATTGTCCACTTGGGGGCAACAGAAATTTTTGTTCTCCGCATTTTGTTATGTGTATGTATAATAATGATTTTAATCCAAGAGAGATTTCGGATATAAAAGTTCTTTGTAAGTGGCGCGATATTTATAAAACTGATAAATCATTAAAAACACAATGCAATGCATTTGCGGATGCTTTATCTACCCAGTTTATGAATAGGGAATTAAAAAATCCAAAAAGTATCATTCTTTATGCAATAGCCAACAAAATCGTGAATGAATGTAAACCTTTTGAAAAAATTGCAAACAAAATTAACGAATATAATAACGAAGCAATTATTAGACCAATAGTTCCATGGTTCAGTGCAAAGCGCGCTATAGAAAAAAAATTCAGTAATCAAATTGCAGCCACCAGAAAAATTCATTTAGTTGATAATATTGGTGAAAATAATCAAAGATAATAGTTATTAAAAACTGTATCCAACTGAAAAACCTGCAAAATTAAAACCTTCGTTTTTGTTTGTAAAATTACCATTCGAGAAGTGTATAGTAAAAAATTCCGCATTCCAACGATCTGATAATTGTTTACCAATAAAGAATTTTATACCAAATACCAAACGGCTTTCAACCCAACGATCACGGTTGTCGCGCATATATGGTCCCAGACCAAACCCGGTATAATATCCATTCCAATCAAATAAAGAAGCATCCCAAGAAATACCTATTGCGCCAAAAGACAACCCTTTTTCTGAACCATATGCAATATTTTGAACCAAATGTAAACTTTGTCTTCCTGGCAACCTAAAAACAGTTGTTGGTTGACTGTACTGCAACATCAAAAGATTCATTCTATTAAAATCCCAAAAATTTGGAGCAATCAATTTGAATAACGTTCCGCTGCCGGTACCTTGGGCAGTGTAAAGAAAAAAAGAATTTTCAGCTCCTTGGCCAAACATAGGATTTTCCCTGGCCCCGGCAAATGAGGGAATTGTTATAAGAAAAATAAAAAATACAAATTTTTTCATGATAATAATTCTATTAAAAAACAAGAATTAAGTCAACACAAGGTATTTTTTATTATAAGGATTATTATCATTAAATACATGTGTATTTGATAAAAAATCGCTTTTGTAATAAGCCGGTTTTCTTATTTACACAACTGTATAAAAATGTTATAATTGCATTAAGTGAATTTGTATTGTAACATAAATTTAACGTTTTTTCGCATGTGCGGAAGCTTGGAGTGACCCATGAAAAGTCGTAATTTCGGCGAGGTTTTTAAGAATGCAGCTGGAACAGTTTTTTTGTTAGCAGCAGCATTTTTTGTGTGTTCAACAGTATTATCTATGCGAGCTGTTTTTGCAGACCCAATTGCACCACAATATCAACAATCGTTGACCGGTGGTTCTCCGCAAGCTCCGCGTGCAGGTGTTCAAAGTACAAGTACCAGTCGCACCAGCCCTAGATCAAATAACACTGTTTCACGTACAGGTGGTGCAACAAATATAAAGTCCACTAATAATGTTGTTCAAGGAAGAAATGTTTCTTCCCGTACAAGTAAATCTGGTTCACAACAATCTGTTTCTAGAAATGTTGTTAATCGTAATGTATCAACTTCCAGAACAACATCTGCACAAAATCGTACAGTTCGTTCACGTGCAGCAACAACACAGGTTGTTGATAAATCACGTGTTTCATTAACAGGTAGTGCAATCCGTGGTAGCAAAAGCACA
>JAFGUD010000434.1 GCA_016938685.1 Bacteroidales bacterium
AGATAATATAATACAAAGTATAAATATAACTTCTCAGTTAGGCGTGGAAGTAGTTCATTTTGGTTTTTTATGGGGAGATATAGAGCTCGCTGATGATTCATTCGATTGGGAACTTTCAGATCAGGTTGTTAATACTGTTCACCAAAATGATCAGAAGTTATCTATGGTATCACCAATTCCTAATACCTTTGATTTAGATGATATTCCCGCCTTTGTTTCTTTTAATTCATTCGATGATCCGATTTTGATAGAACAATATACAGGTTTTCTAAAAACTGCTTTAGAGCGGTATAATGGCAAAATAGATTACCTCTGGGTTGGGAATGAAATAAATGGATACTTCGAAGAGAATCCTGACGAACTGGAGGCATACCAAACATTTTTTGAAAGTGTTTACGATTCTGTAAAATTGTATTTTCCAACAATCAAAATAGGAATAACATTTACCTATGATGGTACAATCGCTAGCAATAATATTTCCATTTTAAGTGCATTTCCAAAAGCAGACGTACTGGGATTCAGCTTGTACCCCCAGTTTCTCAACAGTAATCCCAAAAACTATGCAAACCATTTGCAGGATCTTATAGATGCAACTGATTTTATTGGTAAACCTATTGCTGTTACTGAAACTACCTGGAGCTCCATGGCTTTTGGTGGATCAACACGTAATCAAAAATTATTCGTGAAGACTGCCGTTAGTGCCTTCAAAAGTAGTTCGAACGATTTGGAATTTCTTTCTTTCTATGGTACACATGATTTTCCTAAATCGTATGTTGAAGCCAGTTTAATAACTGGTGATGTAGCAGACTGGTTATCCTCTTTGAGTTTTATCACTAATGAAGGAAATCCGAAAGAAGCATATTGCACTTTGGTTGACGAACTTAGAAATTTCTAATATACATAAAAATGCAGATTGACTGCCACTAGAATTAAAAAATAAATAAAGCAATTACTTAGAAATTAGAAATAAATGCACTGTGTACAACAGCAAAATATATGTCAATTGCCGTTTTTCACTCGGATTATGTAACCAACTGCGCCGCTTCAACCTCGGTGCGTTTCGATAGGAAAGAAGCCCGCAATCGGCAACTGCATATATTTGCAAACCGTTCAGATTAAGTTTGAAAAATTTATTGGAAAAATATATTTTTCAGTGAAATATTGAAAAAAGTGATAATTTAGTCGTGATAATGAAATTTTTCGCAGAGTTTTGAAACTGAAAAAGTTGATAATTTTGCCAGTGATGATGAAATTTTTCGCAGAATTTTGAAGCTGAAAAAGTTGATAATTTCGCCAGTGATGATGAAATTTTTTGCAACAATTTGATAACGAAAAAAATTGATAATTTCGCCAGTGATAATGAAATTTTTCACAGAAATATAATTTATAAAATACTAAATAACTGAATTTTAAAGCTATTTTTTGAATGAATTTGTTTGTTGAATAATTTGCGGTTTGATTGACAAACCGAACCGACTGAAATATTTTTTTCACTTTGCTCAAAAATCTTTCAGCCAGTTCAATTTGCCATTTGAAATTGAAGAAAAAAATGATTTTGGCAACGGATTGATTGAAAAAAATAGCTTTAACAT
>JAFGUD010000435.1 GCA_016938685.1 Bacteroidales bacterium
AATAACTGCATTAGAAAATAGAACAAGTTTATTGGAATCGGGTATAGGTCAATTACAATTGAAAATAGACGGAATAAAAGAAGATTTAAACCTGATAAAAAGCGCAGTTATAAAATAAACGCATATGAAATTAGTGCTTTTTAAGGACATATTGTTTGACTTAATATTGGGTTAACTATATAATAAAATTAGTTGTCCAAAAAGGATACATAAAACAATATTTAAAATAAGGAAAAAAAATGAAAAAAATAATTTTGTTAACTGCTTTAACAGTATCTTTGACAGGTTGTTACGTTTATAAAACTGAACATATTATGAAACCAGCGGGTAAAGAATGTTCTTATAATGTAAGTAAAATTGGTAATTCTATTGTTGGCTATTCAGAAAGTTCAAATTCTAATGAATTTCGTGCTGAAAAAGATTGTAAAGAATGGTTAAGAAAATAAAATAATAAAAACCGGGCAGATTTGCCCGGTTTTTATTATTTATTACAGCTATCAATAATTCTGGAAATTGATATGTCTTTGTGAAACAAAAAGCCATATTCACAATTGCCAGATTTATATGAACCTGTGCAAGCTGCCAATGTTAAAACAGCAAATAATACTAATAATAATTTTTTCATCTATTTCTCCTTTTTTGCAATCAACACTTTAATTATAAGTCTAACAAATAGTTTTTCAATAAATTTATATAGCGTTTTTGAACCAATTTATATGGTGACCACAAACAGTAATGACGTCAAATCTGGCGTCGCCAACCCAATGTTTTTTCATTATATAATTTTCAGCAGCACTTCGTAATCTGGCAATTTGTTGTTTGCTTATAGCATCAAAAGCAACTTCAATATTTTTTCGTTTTTTTACTTCTACAAAAATAATTAAATTTCCACGACGTGCAATTATATCAATTTCAGCGCGATTTGTATTTCGTCCTGTAATATATCTGGATTCTAAAATTTTAAAACCGTGAAATCGCAAAAACCACCGTGCCAGAAATTCCGAAACCAGACCATAATCATAAGAAGTTTTGTTTTTAGAAAGCATAGGGTTTTGCGCGGAAATTTTCACGTGCTTCTTGGACGTTCTTAGCAGCGTCGGAGGCATTTCTGCCCATATCCACCAAATCCAATGACCCATAATAAGCAGTCATCATTGGATCATAAGCATTTCCAGATGAAATCCATTTATCATTTCCAGAATTCGGCGCACCGTATTTGTCCAAAACACCTTGCCAGAATGCCAATATTTTTTTCTGTCTTTGGTTTTCAAATTTTTCATCGGCGCCTTCAATATTATTCACATCATTATTATAAACGATGCGCCAAACCAGGTTATCTGTTGCATTACTGGTGAAATAAATATCAACT
>JAFGUD010000436.1 GCA_016938685.1 Bacteroidales bacterium
AGAAATTTGTTTTAGAGATATAAAAGGAAAATGGATAGTGCTTTATTTTTATCCAAAAGACAATACTCCTGGCTGTACAACTGAGGCGTGTGATTTTACTGCGACACTTCTAGCTTTTGACGATTTAGATGCAATAATTTTGGGTGTAAGTCCAGATTCTGCTGCAAAACATAGAAATTTTATAGAAAAAAAAGATATAGGTTTTACATTATTATCAGATGAAGAGAAAACAATGTGTCAAGCTTATGGAGTTTGGCAACTTAAAAAATTTATGGGAAAAGAGTATATGGGAGTAGTAAGAACTACCTTTATTATTGATCCAGATGGTAAAATAGCACAAATTTGGGATAAAGTAAAAGTAAAAGGTCATGCACAAGATGTACATGATACTCTAAAAACATTACAAAATTCATAAGGAAATTCAATGAAATATTTAATATGGTTATTTGCTCTAGTGACACTTTCAAATGCTCAGATATTTAAAACAATGTGTTTTATGGAAAAATGGTCAAGTCCATCAACAATCGAAAAAGTGAAAATGAACGGTGGAAAATGTAATGGTGAAAAATCAATTGAAGACCTTAAAAATGAGGGTTGGGAAATTGATGATATTATTACAAAAGAATACAAAGAAGGTATCAGCTATATGTACATTATGCAAAAAAGTGTCGCTGAATCAATTGTAGAAAGAATTATGAATAATCCAGAACAACTTATTGCTGCAAACAAACAAAAAGTTTTAGAATTTAAACCAAAATATTTAAAAATTAAAAATGCAAATGATAAAACAGCAATTATTGATGAAGGAAATCTAAAAATTGGACAAAGTGGTGTGATTATGCATAAATACAAAAAAGCACATGCCCTCATCATTGCAAGTGCAGTTGTTATTGAAACTTCACCAACACAATCAACTATAGAATTCAAAAACTTCGATGGTCTAGATCAAAGTGCTATGCCAACTGCTAATATTAAAGCAAGCGATGGAGATGTACTCATTTTAAATTATATGTATGAATCTTCAATGATTATTTCACCAAATAATCAAGGATTTAAAACCGTAAGAAGCATGTTCCCTGAACAAAACTTCGTTCATTCAGATTTATTTGGTGCTACATTAAAATATATGCAAAAATCAACACCAAATCAAGCAATC
>JAFGUD010000437.1 GCA_016938685.1 Bacteroidales bacterium
AGAAAATAATGAAATAGAAAATAAAGAAACAGAAGACAATGTCAAAGAATACAATAAATCAGAAAAAGAAAAAATTATTCCAACGAATAATATTGAAAAAAAAGAAACCCAACCTAAAGAAATTATAAAATTAAACCCAAAAACTATAAAAACGAAGGAAAATAATGTTTTTTTAGGAAAGGGATTTGCTAAATATTCAATTGGAATATTTTGCGTCATTCTTTTCTTTTTATATATGTTTAAGGAGAAAGAAAAACAAAATGAATTCGGATGAAATAATAAAACAAAAAATCACAGCAATTTTAGTAATTGAAGTTATGGGAAGACCAAAAGAGCATTTAATTGAAACCTTGGAAAAAATTGTATCTGATATCTCTAATGAGAAAAATGTTAAAATTAATGAAAAAAAGATTCACGAACCCATCAATGTAAAAGATAAGGAAGATTTATTCTCGAGTTATGCGGAGATTGAAGTTGAAATTGAAGAAGCATCTACACTTTCTATTCTTGCATTCAAATACATGCCAGCACATATTGAAGTGATAGAACCAGAAATGTTGAAAATGACGGCTTATCAATATGGAGATATTTTAAGTGAATTAATAAGAAGATTGCATAAATATGATGAGTTGCTGAGGGTTATGCAAATGGAAAAAAATATGTATGCGAAAAAATTAAGTCAATTCATGCCTAAAAAAGATAAAAAATAATTTACTTTTTATTTGCTATATCTATTAGATTTGGGGATTGTGGCCTCGCCTTCATATATTTTTTCTTCAAAAACCAAGTTACGAATAAAGCAATACTTATTATCAAAATCCATCCTATTGTTTTTCCTGTGCTACTCTTTTTAACAGGGACACATTCACCTATGCAACATTTGATGTTTTTTGATGTTTTTATTTGCCCCTCACAAGTTTCCTCATTTACTACGCAAACCTTTCCCCCTAAACTTTCGCATGCTTTTAATAATTCAGCCTCTGACTGAGTAGATTCATTTGTCGAGTTTTTTGTTTCATTTACAATTAATTCATCTTCTGCACTTGGTTCATCTATTCCTTCTTCTACTGCGTCTTCCAATTCATCAACATTCTCTTCACTCTCATTTACTGATTCTGTTTCATTTTTTTTATCTCCACCAAATAAATCGTTCAAAGAATCCCAAAATGACTTATCTTCTTCTGTTTTGTTTTCTTCCACTTGATCTATTGTATTATTTTCAATTGTTTCACCCACAATTGTGTCTGAAGAAGAT
>JAFGUD010000438.1 GCA_016938685.1 Bacteroidales bacterium
ACCTTGTCACAGTTGAGACTCCTCCTTTCGTCGGAGTGACAAACAAACTAAAGTGTAAACCAATACTATACAAGTTATTATTCAGGTGTTTAAGAAATAATCTTAAACGAAAGGTAGCAGAAGACAGAATTGTCTGACAGCTGCCAGAAAAACAAGTAAGCAGAAAGATTAGGGATTTCAAATTCCGAACAGCTAAGTGATAAATTAGTTAAAAAATTAAAAACCGCTTCTAATTGAAACGGTTTTTAAATTTATAGAGAAAGAAAATCTACTTCCATTCAGGTAATCTGCCTGGAGTAACAGGTGCTTTTGCGTCTTCCATTGCAGCTTCAATTTTAGGAATTGTAACCTCTCCTATTTCCTTAATTTTAACATAAACAGGATCAAAATCTTCTTTTACAATTTCAAGATTATCTTTTTCGGTTTGCGTAACTGTATGTGTTGCTTCCCAATGTGCGTATAAAATTGCTCCAATACGCTCATCTATCGGCATTATTTGCGGAGGAACTTCTTCCCAGCTTGCTTTTGCGTCATTTCCATACAAAACATATTTCAATTCATGCAGTTCCTGTTCCGTTTTATTAATCAATTCCAAAGTTTCATCGCTTAATTTTGGAGTATTTATGGCAATTTGTTTTAGTGTTACAATTTTTGTAGTTAATTGATCGTAATAATAAATTGTACCCCAAACTACTCGCATTACTTCTGCTAATTCCTGTTGGAAAGCAAAATATTCTTTTCTTTCTGCATCGGTCAAATTAAGATTTGTTAAAGGTTTGGCTTCAAATTCTTTGTAATCAGTCAAATCTTTGTATTCATTTCTAACGACAATTCCCATTTTAACAAAATATTTACCTGGAACAATTTTCAGCAATTTATGACTTGAATTTTTTGTAGGGTTAAATTCAGTAACTTCATCAGTCGGAAATATTACAGGATAAGTAAAATCCCAATAAACACGATTAATTCCTGAACCTGCATCGGCTGTTAATTCACGAATAACATTTTTATTTTCATCTGTAATTGTAAAAACCAAATAAGGAGCAATTTCAAGGTTTTCCTCTTCTGCTTCACGCCAGGAAAGTTGTTTTATATATTCTCCTTTTTCAAACTGCTCTTTTTCTTTTTCCTGTCTGATTTCTTTCTGAGTTTTTGGAACTTCTTTTAAATAATATGTAAAAACAGCTCCAAATTCAGGATTTTTTCCATAATAATAATCAGCTCCCTGACCATACAATTTATCAGTTTGCATGTATATTTTAGCATCATTAATATCAAATAAAACAGCTTCATTTTTCAACATTTCTTCAGAAACTAAACGCATTGAAGAATAATCATCAAGAACGTAAAAACTGCGACCAAAAGTAGCAATTGCTAAATCATCTTCATCTTTTTGAATAGCTATATCACGTACCTGAATAGTTGGTAATCCTGCACTAAACTTAATCCAGTTTTTACCACCGTCAACAGATGTATAAAAGCCAAATTCTGTACCACAAAACAATAAATTTTTATTTTTATAATCCTGAGCAACAGTATAAACAGGTCCATTTTTAGGCAATCCCTTTGTAATCATAGTCCATGTTTTACCTTTATCATCGCTACGCATAATGTAAGGCTTCAAATCATCACTTTTAATATTATTGAAACTAGCAAAAACAACATTTTCATCAGTTTCAGAAGCAAAAACATCACTTACATAAGTGTATTGTGGAACTCCAGGAAACTTGTCAATTTTATGCCACACAGGATTTTCAGCCTGAGTATTTTCGCAAACCTGAATTACACCGTCATCTGTGCCAATATAAACTAATCCGTTTTTAACAGGAGAAACGCTCATTGAAACAATTGTTCCGTATTGCGAAGTTGAAACATCTTTTTGTACAGCATCAGAAGACCAATATTTTCCCATTACTTTAAAAGAATGTCGATCAACCTGAGCTGTTAAATCGTCGCTGATTGTTTTCCATGAAAGTCCGCCGTCATTCGACATAAAAACTTTATTAGCAGCCATATAAAGCCTATCATGTTTATGAGGAGAAATTAAAAAAGGAGCGTCCCAATTCCAACGATAAGTTAATTCTTCTTTTGCAGGATAAGGTTTAAGATAAATTCTTTCGCCTGTTTTTTTATCATATTTACACACATTACCATATTGATATTCAGAATAAACAATATTAGGATCTGTCGGGTCAATAGCTGCCCAAAATCCGTCACCACCAACAGTTACTATCCAGTCCTGATTTGGTATTCCGCCTTCATTCAACGTTTGAGAAGGACCTCCGTGAGTGTTATTATCTTGTGTTCCTCCATAAATATTATAAAATGGTTTTTCATTATCAACCGCAACTCTATAATACTGAGTTGAAGCAATATTTCCGACATGAGAATAATTTGCACCACCATCGTAAGTGATATAAGCACCTCCGTCTCCACCAATTATAAAATGGTCAGAATTTGTTGGGTTAATCCACAGAGCATGATCATCAACGTGTCTTTCGCTTACACTAACATTTTTCCATGTTTTTCCACCATCTAATGTTACTTTAGAAAAAGTTTCAACACTATAAACTTTGTTTACATCATTCGGATCGCAATAAATTTCATTATAATACTGACCACTTGCAGTATAATCACTCATTCTCGACCACGATTCTCCTCTATCCGAAGAACGATAAAAACCACCAGCATCTTCCTGAGCTTCAATAATAAGATAAACAACATCAGTATTTACGGGAGAAACAGCAATTCCCATTCCGCCGACATCGCCCGAAGGCAATCCGCTTTCAATTTTTAGCCATGTTTCTCCACCATCGGTAGATTTGTAGAATCTGGATTCAGGTCCACCTCCTATTTTTGTATAAACATGTCTTCTGCGTTGTTCAGAAGTTGCGTACATAATATTCGGATTTTTAGGGTCGATTACAACATTGTTCACACCTGTATTTTCACTTATTTCAAGAACGAGTTTCCAATTTTCTCCGCCATCAGTTGTTTTATATAATCCGCGTTCGCCACCCGGACCCCAGATAGAACCTTCTGCGGCTACAAAAACAATATTCGGATTTTCAGGATTTATTGCAATCATTCCAATTTGTCTTGAATCTTTCAAGCCTTTATTTTCCCAAGATTTTCCTCCATCAACAGATTTATAAACGCCATCGCCATAACCAATTGCTCGCTGATGATTATTTTCTCCGGTTCCAGTCCAAATCACATTAGGATTTGTAGGGTCAATTGCCAGACAACCAATAGAATAAGAGCCGTAATTATCAAAAACAGGACTAAAAGTTTGTCCGTTATTTACAGTTTTCCAAATTCCACTAGAAGCAAAAGCAATATACCATTCGCTAAAATTATTTGGATTTACAGCAAAATCAGCAACCCTGCCCGAGGCAAAAGCCGGACCAACACTCCTAAATTTCAAGCCACTAACTACCGAAGAATTTAACAAAGTATCAACGTCAGTTTTGTTTTTTTTCTGTGCGTAACTGTCAGTTGACCACACAATTGTTGCTATTAAAAGCAAAAAAGTCAATAAATTACGATTCATTTCAATATAATTTAATTATTTAAAAATTTAATATTTTGAAAATTTCTGCTATTTTAGTAAAAATAATTAAGAAATTTAGATTTTAATTAGATCTTAATCTGATAAGACGAAAAAAGCTTAATTTTGTTACATTAAAAAAAAATCGTGTATGAAATTTATTTTAATAAGCTCTCTTTGTTTGTTTTTACATCTTCCAATTTTGGGACAGAATTATATTCCGTATTACAATGAATATAGCGGAGAAGATTTTCAATTCCCTATTTTCAGAGGCACTTCAAATAAATATGCGGTTGAAAAAATAAACCAACTTCTTCAAATTTCAAAATTAGAAATACTTAAAGGATATGAGGAAAACAACATTTTTGAACGTGTAAGTTACAAAGAAGAAGACGGAAACCTCATTGGCGGAATGATGAATATTAAATTTGAAGTTTTATCAAATACAGATAAAACATTATCAATAAAATTTGATTTATGTGTTTGTGGAGCTTCATGTAGTTATTGGATTAATTACTTCAACTTTAATACTGGAAATGGAGATTTGTTTCAACTAAGTGACTTATTTTCAGATGAAGGATATAAACAATTCAGTGAATATGCAGCAAAAAAAAGGACTAATGTTTTCAGAAAAAATCTTGTCGGTGTTGATTCATTATTTATTGCAAATTATATAGCGATTTATGGATGCTATGACGATATAAACTTTGCTGACTTTTATATTCAAAATAACAGTTTATTTCTTGATGGGAATGATTGTTTTACACTGAATAGTATTCTTGAAAATATTAATACTGTTTGTGAATTTCAAATCAATGAAATAGAACCATACTTAAATGCTTATGGCAAAAGTGTATTTGGCTTAAATCAGGACTCCGTTGCAAAACATCAGTCTAAATCTCTTCCGCAACTTTTTAATGGGTTTATTGGGAAAAAACAAATTTTATTAGTGATAAATGAGTATGATAATAACAACATTGTAGCCTATTGTTTTTATGCGAAAGAAGGAAAAAAAACAGACTTGTTAGGTCAAGTAAATGAAGGGATTTTGACACTCGAAGAAAAAGACACAAATTTTCAAACAATTGGCGCAATTAAAGCAACTTATGAGGGAACTACAATAAACGGCACCTGGACTGACAAAAAAACAGGGAAATCATATAAACTTTGGCTGACTAGGAAATAATTTTGCTTACTTTACAAACTAAATTTATTAATTTGAAAATTTCCGACTTTTTTTTAAAATACGTAATTTTTATGACGAACTAAGGAAGGATTTTGTTGCAAAAAAACAATCATTCTAACATTCTGTTATTGAATAATTCTGTCATTAAATCATTCAAAAAACTAACTAACCAATCCCCAAGACGCTTTTATATACTTTTGCACTTCGGTAGCAAGTCGTTTATTTTCGGGTTTTAGAAGTTTTGGATCTTCTTCCAATAATTCAGAAGCTTTTTTTCTTGCAATTTGCAGAATTTTTCCGTCAGTTATTAAATTTGCAATCCTGAAATTAAGAGCCATTCCGCTTTGCTGAGTTCCAAACATATCGCCGGGACCACGCAAACGCAAGTCAACTTCTGCAATCTGAAAACCGTCATTTGTAGCAGTCATTGTACGGATTCGCTGTTTTGCATCACTTGTAAGTTTATTTCCTGTCATTAAAACACAAAAAGACTGTTCTGCTCCACGGCCTACTCTGCCGCGCAACTGGTGCAATTGTGAAAGCCCGAATCTTTCAGAACTTTCAATTATCATAACCGAAGCATTCGGAACATTAACTCCTACCTCGATAACAGTTGTAGCCACTAGAATATTAGTTTCTCCTTTAACAAACATGTCCATTTGTGCTTGTTTTTCATCAGCTTTCATTTGTCCATGAACCATGGAAACTTTATATTTGGGAGCTTTAAAAAACTTTGTAACTGCTTCGTAACCTTCTTCAAGATTCTTATAATCAAGAGTTTCCGATTCTTTTATCAAAGGATAAACAATATAAATCTGACGACCTTTTTCTATTTCCTTTCGGATTGCTTCGTAAACTTTACCACGATGATTTTCGTGATAATGTACCGTTCTTATGGGTTTTCTGCCTGGAGGCAATTCATCTATCACAGAAACATCTAAATCACCATATAAAGTCATTGAAAGAGTACGCGGAATAGGCGTTGCTGTCATTACAATAACGTGAGGCGGATTAATATTTTTTGTCCATAATTTTGCTCTCTGAGCCACTCCAAAACGGTGTTGTTCATCAACAACCGCCAAACCAAGATTTTTAAACTGAACTTTATCTTCAATCAAAGCGTGAGTACCAATAAGTATCTGTAATTCACCAGATTGCAATTCTTCGTCAATAATACGACGTTGTTTAGTTTTTGTAGAACCTGTAAGTAATCGCACATTAATATCAATTCCTTTTAGCATTTCAGTTATTGATTCAAAATGCTGTTGCGCCAAAATTTCTGTTGGAGCCATAATACATGCCTGAAAACCATTATCCAAAGCGATTAACATGCTCATTAATGCAACAATAGTTTTTCCGCTTCCAACGTCGCCTTGAAGAAGTCTGTTGCATTGCTTTCCGGATTTAAAATCCGCTCTAATTTCCTTCAAAACTTTTTTTTGAGCTCCGGTTAATTCAAAAGCAAGATTATTATTAAAAAAATTCATGAAATAATCTCCAACTTTTTCAAAAACAAAACCAACAATTGAATTAAAACGTATTTTTTTTTGTTTAATTAAAGCCAGCTGATTTATAAAAAGTTCCTCAAATTTAAAACGGTTACGTGCTGCTTCAACTTTTTCGACAGTTTGCGGAAAATGAATATTAAAAAGAGCTTCTTTTAAAGGTAAAAGTCTCAAATCCTGCATAATTTTTGCCGGCATTGGCTCTATTAAATCAATTCCTCCTTTAAAAACAACCTGAACAAGTTTGCCAATTACTCTTGAATTCAAAAAAAACTTTTTCATTTTTTCTGAAGTATTGTATTCTGCTTGAAAAGAAGTTTTTAAACTGTTGTTAAATTTTTCAAGTTCCTCAAATTCAGGATGAACCATCGAAAATTCGCCTCGGAATTCATTTGGTTTACCAAAAATAACATATTCCTTTTTTGTATCGATATTTTCTTTTACCCATTTTATTCGCTGAAACCAAACAATATCTATACTACCTGTTTCGTCAAAAAATTCGGCATGCAGATATTTCTTTTTACCTTGCCCTTCATCAGAAAAACAGCAAAATTTACCTCTTATTTGGACATAAGCCGAATCGCTTTTAATATCCTGAACCTGATAAAATCTACTTTTGTCAGTATATCTATAAGGAAAATAGTATATTAAATCTTCAAAAGTGTAAACTCCAATTTCCGATTTTAAAATTTCGGCGCGTTTTGGACCAACCCCTTTAAGATAATTTATGTCTGTTGTTAAATCTATCATTATGAAATTCAAAAACGCAAAAATATAATTTTTCGTAAAAAATAAACGATAATACCAAAACTTTAAATTTAATTTGCCGTTTCTTTAATAAGTTTATAAGGAATGATTGAATAACAGAATGATAGAATGACTGAATAATAGAATGATAGAATGACTGAATAATAGAATGATAGAATGACTGAATAATAGAATGATAGAATGA
>JAFGUD010000439.1 GCA_016938685.1 Bacteroidales bacterium
ACCTCAAATATAGCATATTACAATCAAATTACCAAATTATTTTATGATTAAATAAAACTGTTTTTTAACTTCGTAAAGTAGAATTAACCATAATTTTAAAGTTTAAGTTTAAATTTTGTGCATAGATAATAAAATTTTCTGAAACAAAAAGTGATATTTTATAGAGTAAATCCAACAACAGTAATATCGTCCATTTGAGAATACTTTTTACCTTTCCAGTTTTTGAACTCGGTAATCAATTCTTGTCTTTGTTTTTCAAAAGACTCTTTATGATTTCTCAATAAAACATCTCTAAATTGAACCGCCATAAATTTTCGTCCAAATTCGCCGCCAAATTGATCTTGATAACCATCGGAATAAAGATAAATATATGTTTTGGTAGTAATATCAATTGTATGTTTTTCAAAAATACGCTCCTTTTCCCGCTGCAATCCTCCAATAGACATCAAATCGCCATGAATTCTAAACATTTTATCATTTTGAACGTATACGAGTGGATTTTTAGCGCCTGAATATTCTAATGTTCTATTTTTCTTGTCAATAACACAAAGCGCAACGTCCATTCCGTCGTTATTTTCAGTATGTTCTTGTTGCAAAGTTGCTCTAATTGCTTTATGTAGTTCTTCTAGTATTTTTGAAGGATCATAAATATGTTGAACGTTAATAATCTGATTTAGATAAGCATCGCCAAGCATTGACATAAATGCTCCGGGTACTCCATGACCAGTGCAATCTACAACTGCAACTACTATTTTATTAAAATCATTTTCTTCTAACTTAAATAAACTTGGTTTTTGTTCTCTAATTTCCGAAATCCAATAAAAATCGCCACTGACAGTTTCTTTTGGTTTATAAAGTATGAAATGATCTTCAAAATATTTTTCAAAAACGCGACTTGGAGCAAGCATAGATTTTTGGATTCGGCTAGCGTAATTAATACTTGAAGTAATTTTTTTATTTTTATTTTGAATTTCATCTTTTTGATGAACTAAATTTCTGGTAGCTTTCTCTAAAATCTTAGATTGACTTTCAATTTCTTTCTTTTGTAAATTTATTTTACGATTTTGCTCTTGCAATAACTTGTTGACTTTTTTCTGTTTTTGCATATAATAATACAATAGAATTGCAAATAAAAGCAACAAAACCATTACCAAAATAGCACCATATATTTGTTGTTGTTTATTTTTAAGCAACTGACTTTTAAGTGCATCTTCTTTTTCAAGAAGTTCTATTTCTTTTTGTTTTTCTTCGTTTTGAAAAGTTAAAATCACTTCGGCATAACCTTGTTCTGCAATCTTTTCGAAATTATTATTCAATTCTTCGTTGTACAAATTCAAATATTCATTTGCTAATTTTAAATTCCCTTGTTTAGAATAAATTTGAGCTAAATAATCATAAGCAAATAATTTTTCGTCATTGTTTTCGTAATTCAAAGCAGCATCAAGCCCTAAATTTAGATAGCCAATAGATGAAGAAAATTTATTCTGCAAAAAATTTGAATAACCTAGTAAATTTGAAGTGGTTGCTAATTTATGTTTTGCGTAAAATTCATTGTAAAGAGCCTCTGCTTTCTTCAAGTAATCTTCAGCAGACTCAAATTCTTCATTTTCAATATACAATTTACCAAGTTCCACGTAACAATCAGCAACGTAAACAAAATTTTCAGCTTCTGTAAATCCTATAACAGCTTGCGATAAAAAAAAGTAAGCGCTATCAACATCATATTCTTCGGCATAAAGAACACCAATAGCTTTATTTACAAGAGCTTTAAGTTCAGCATCATCGTCTATTTGTTTAAGTGTTTTGAATAATTCTTCAAAAGCAGCTTCTACATCATAAGCATCATAAAGTATTGAAGATTTTTGAATATTTACTAAAACAAGCCCTTTTTTTTCATTGAAACGTAAAAAAATTCCTAATGCTTTGTCATATTCCTGTGTAGCAATTTCCGGCACATTTAACGCAGTATAAATATTCCCCAAATAATATAGTGAATATGCATATTTAAGGGAGTCTCCAGTATTGTAATAATAATTTTTAACTTCAACAATGTAACGCATTGCCTGATCCAAATTTTCTTCTTCAAGATAAATTATTGCTAATTTTTCCTTCCATTCAATTGATTTTGAAGAATCCTGAATTATTGAATCGCAAATAAATAAAGCTCTTGCAATATATTCTGTAGCTAATTGAGGTTGATTAATATTTGTATATTCATATATTTTATCTAAAATATCAAGCGCCTCATCAGGCTTTTCATTAATATCAATTTCATTAAAAACTAAGAATAAATCGTCCAAAGTTTTATCTTGTGAATAAACGGAATAATTAACAAGAAGGAATAAAGTAAAAACAAGTACTTTAAGTTTTTGCATTTTCATGAATTTATAAACAATTTAAACAGCAAAAGCTATTCCATTTTATCTAATTTACAATTTTAATATTTTTAGCTTGTGGTCCCCGACTTCCAACGCTTATATCAAAAACAACTTTTTGGTTGGGCCTAAGGACAATAAAATTACCGTTTTTTATTGGCAAATCTGTATAATTTACAAATACCATGTTTCCTGCTTCGGTTTTAATAAACCCAATGCCACGAATAGAATCGAACCACTGAACTATTCCATAAACAGATACTGAATTTACATTTAAATCTGGCATTATTAGTTTTGTTTTTGTCGTTTCATATTATGTTTTGCTATTGCAAAAAGAATTGTACTTTTCAAATTGTTTTTATATAGCGGCTTTTGTAAAAAGCCATAAGCATTTTCAGACACAGAATTAAAAATTAAATCAGGATCCGGGTCTGCTGAGATAAAAATATATGGCAAATCAAATTCTTCAGTTATTTTTTCGCTCAACTCCAATCCGTCCATTTCTTCTTCAAGATGAATATCTATCAAAACCAAATCAGGATTTTTATCCTTACACAATGCAAGGGCATCTTTACCAGAACTAGCTAAACCAACCAATTCCAAGCCTGACTGTTGAACATACAATTCGAAAATAGTACGCATCATCATGTCGTCTTCTACTATCAATATTTTTGGCTTCATTTACAGAAAAAAAATTATTTATCATTAAAAAAACACCTTAAATCAATTCCATTTTTATCTTAAAAAATCAAAAGAAATTCTAAACAATAAACATTTTAACTATGTTTGTACGTTAATTATTAAAAATGAATTTAATACTAGATCAAGGAAATACAAATTTAAAAATTTATTTCTTTTGCAAGAATAAAATTGAGGAAAAATTTATTTTTCCTATTGAAAACTTTGATTTATCATTCATTTTGAAAGATAAAGTTGAACACATTATATATTCAACTGTTTCAGGAATTGACAATTATTTTTTCAATTATTTTAATGATAAAAAAATCACAACTTTCAATTTATCAACTCCTTTGCCAATTATCAACAAATACGAAGCCAAAACTATAGGACTTGATAGATTAGCCGGAGTATCAGGAGCGTCAGAGATTTTCCCTGAAACAAATGTACTTGTTATAGATATTGGTTCTGCAATAACTTACGACTTAATAACAAAAAACAAAGAATTTTTAGGCGGAAATATATCTCCCGGCCTTAAATTAAGATATAAATCATTAAATAATTACACTGTAAATTTACCATTAATTGAACCTGAAGACATAGATTATAATATAGGAAAAACGACAGAACAAGCAATTAGAGCAGGAGTTCAAAAAGGAATTTTATACGAAATTGAATCCTACATAAATGACTTATCTAAGGATTACGAAAATTTAAGAATAATATTAACCGGAGGTGATGCAGATTTCTTTGCAAAAAAAATTAAATATTCGATATTTGCAGAGCCAAATTTAGTTGCAATAGGATTGAACAAGATACTCAATTATAATATAGAAGAACAAATTTAAATGAAGAAAATATTTATTATTACACTGACCTTAACACTAGTCTTTTTATCTGATTTAACAGCACAAAGATTAAGTAGTTCTCCATTTTCAAGATATGGAGTAGGCGATTTATTTTTTCAGGGAAATGGAAGGCAAATAGCAATGGGAAATACTGGAATAGCTGATTTCAACTCTGCTTACATCTCAAAATTAAATCCGGCATCTGTTTCGGCTCTTAAACCCAATAGTGTAATTTTTGAAGTGGGTACTTTCCACAAATTATCTTTCTACAATAACGGCTTCGAGAAACAAACAAACAACATAACTAACTTCAAACAAGTAACTTGTGGCTTTAGAATTAATAATTGGTGGCATACGTCATTCGGGCTTGCCCCATACAGTGGAGTAGGATACAGAATAATAACTTACGACACACTTAACATAGATGACGAATTTCAGACTTCGATAATAAGTGATTATGATGGTAAAGGAGGAATAAATCAGCTGTTTTGGGGAAATTCATTTACTTTATTCAATCATTTTTCTGTTGGAGCAAACATTAATTACAATTTTGGCTCAATTGATAGAAATACGAAAACTATTCTAACAGATACTTTGTATTCTTCATTTACTTCGCTTACAACAACATCAAACCGAAATATTTTCAAAAAGGTTAATGTTGATTTTGGGTTTATTTATGCAGACACAATAAAAAAAGACGATTATAACAATTTATTATCGTTCTCAGCTGGGGCTATTTTCACAAACAATTATGACATTAATGTAACCCAAACAAGATATGTAAGTCGTTCAACATCAGTTTATGACAGAACATTCACGGATTCTATTTATTTAGACACAGTTAGCAATTCGCTTATTGGTATTCCCAGAACAATTGGTTTTGGAACTTCTTTGTGTTTTTACAATAAACTTACTATTTCAGGTGATTATATTGTAAGAAACTGGAGTAAAAGTTCTATTCTAGGAGAAACCAACTTTGTTAACAGCTCTTTTATTGGTTTAGGCGCAGAATTTGTAAATGACCCTTACTCCTCAACATACTTTAAAACAATAAGATACAGATTAGGAGCCTTTCAAAACAACTCCTATATGCTATATAATGATCAACAAATTGTTACACAAGCACTCACTTTTGGATTAGGATTTCCAATAAAAACCGTTCAACTTAATCTTGGTTTTGTTATTGGTAAAACCGGTTCAATTGATTTAGGTCTTCAAGAAAACTTTTATGAATTCAACATGAATGTTTCCCTTTATGATCTATGGTTTGTTAAAAGAAAATTTATGTAAATCTATAAAAATTTATTATTATGAGAACGTTAGCCAAAACTCTGCTTTTTTCGATTTTAATGTTAATTTTTGCAGGGACTATTAACGCACAACCAGTAGAAAACCTTCTGAAAAATGCAGTTCCCGAACTTTATGGTGCATTAAAAATAACACCTGATAAAAAATACAACACAAAACAAAAAGAAGAGTATCGTGATTTGTATTACAAACTAGACAAAGCTAATCAAGACATTATAGCTTTGAGAATGGATATTCTGACAAAAGAAACTGTTCAGGTTTTTGATTTTCAAGAATTATACAAATTAAGAAAAGAAGATTCTAAGATTGATAGCCTTGAAACAATCGTTTTAAGTTATATGGTAAGCATTAATGATTACATGAAATGGGACGAAAGGCTTGCTGCTGATTCTCTTGGGGCTCCTATTGCTTACACTACTTACAAAGATTTGTTTACTCAAAAAAAATACGACGAAGCATACACTGCCTGGTCAGTTCTTTTCAAAAAATATCCTCTAATTTCAAGTTCTATATATACCGGAGGAGCAAGTCTTGTTAGTTACAAAATTGATAAAGCAACAGATGAAACAGAAAAACAATTATACATAGACACATTGTTTATGCTTTACGATCAACAAATTAAGGTATACCCTCAAAAAGAAGGTTACGTATTGGGTAGAAAAACAGTTGATTTTCATAACTTTTATATAAAAGACCAAAATCTTGATGATTCTTTGGTAAGAATAAAAGTTTACGAAAATTTTGAATTAGCAAATGAAGCAATTGAAAAAGGAGGCGCAAATACAAACTATTATGTTTTCCCTATCGCTATGAAATTTTCTATTATCGAATACTTATTAGATACAATTTCAGCAGACCAAGCATTAGACAACTATCTTCTTTATAGTGACATTATGAGTGCTCAATACGAAGCAGAAACTGATGCGGATAAAAAAGAAAAAATAAAAAAAGGCGGAATGGATCCTCTTGATAATATGTTCACAAATAGTGACTTATCAACTTGCGAACATTTAGTTCCAACATTCCAAAAGAAATTTGACGCAAATCCTGAAGATCCTAAAAACTTAAAGAAAATTTTAACAACACTAGGAAGAAAAAATTGTGTTGAAAGTCAATTATATACAGATGTTGCAGTTGCTTTATACATTATTGAACCAACTGCCAGCTATGCTCATACATTAGCTTTATTATACTTTTCGAAAGAAGACTACACAAATTCTGCTGAATATTTTGACAAAGCTATTGCAAGTGAAACTATTGACACATTAAAAGGCAAATATTATTTTGAAGCGGCTACAGTTTACAACAAACAAGGTCAATATTCAAAAGCAAGAGATTATGCAAGAAATGCAATTCAATTGAAACCAAACTGCGGCAAAGCTTATCTTCTTATAGCAACAATGTATGCTGCAACTGCTAGTTCTGTTGGTAATGACAATTTTGCTCATCAGGCTGTTTATTGGGCTGCTGTAGATAAACTAATTGCTGCTAAAAATGCAGATCCATCTATTACAGAAGAAGCGAATTCTCTTATAAACACTTATTCTGCAAGATACCCTAAAAAAGAAGAAGGTTTTATGCAAGGGTTTACAGAAGGAACTACTTATACTGTTGGCGGATGGATTGGTGAAACCACAACAGCTAGATATCTAAAATAATATTGCAAAAAATATAAATGAAAACTTTTACACTAAATAATAAAGCCACTTCTATTCTGAAGTGGCTTCTTTTGTCTTTTACCATAGTATTTTCTTTTGGTTGCAAAACTGATTTAAGTAAAATAAAACCTCCGGAAGACATAAAAAATTTACCTCAGCTTTCTATCACTAACTTTAAAGCTTCGTATAAAATGGGCTCAAGTCTTAAAGCACAGGCTTCTGCTCCAATAATGAATAAGTATACTTTACAGAAGAGCTATACTGAATTCCCCAAAGGTGTTGAAGTGAAATTTTATGACGATAATTATGTTGTTTCGACTTCTCTTAATTGTAAATATGCAATAAATTACACTCTACAAGAACTTTGGAAATTTAGCGATACTGTAATTATTAACAGTGTCGAAGGTGGTACACTAAAGACTCAGGAATTATACTTTGACCAAAAAAATGAAAAAATTTATTCTGTAAAATTTGTTGAAGTTACCGACCCCACAGGCACTGTAATTAGAGGGAAAGGTGGATTTGAATCAAATTACGACTTCACTATTTATGAGTTCAAAAATGTAGATGGACTTATTACTTTTTTTCAAGACGAAATTGAATGATAGAATGATAGAATGATAGAATGATAGAATATAGAATATAGAATGATAGAATGATAGAATGATAGAATATAGAATGATAGAATGATAGAATGATAGAATGATAGAATGATAGAATGA
>JAFGUD010000440.1 GCA_016938685.1 Bacteroidales bacterium
AAAAACCGGACTTTACAAGGAACTCAAAGCAAAGATACAACCGTTAGCGAAAATATTCAACTGAATTTTTATAGTAGGGTAATTGCGAACAACTCTATTCATTTTATTTGTAAAAATCTCGGCAAAAATAGTGATTTATTGAATAATATCAATTGGTTTTTGATTAAAATGTCATAGCCAAAGTTATTAAGTCAAAATATTAAATTAAATTCATTTTTCTGTTTTTTGATTTATGGGTTTTTCAAACACGAAAATCACTTCAATACCCATAAATTTAAAATTTAAAGTTGTAAAATTATTCCCAAATCCACTTATATATCTTAATCTATGTTTAAAAACACGATTATTTTTTTTGAAAGATATAGCAATCTTTATATTTTTGAAGCTCGATAATTGAAGAAAAATACAGATAGAAATATTTTAAAATACTACAAATGAGTATATTAGTAAATAAAAACTCGAAAGTAATCGTTCAGGGTTTCACCGGAGGAGAAGGAACTTTTCACGCCGGACAAATGATAGAGTATGGAACAAACGTAGTTGGCGGTGTTACACCCGGCAAAGGTGGACAAACACATTTAGACCGTCCGGTTTTCGACACAGTTGAAGCTGCTGTAAAAACTACAGGAGCTGACGTTTCTATTATTTTTGTACCTCCTGCATTTGCGGGCGATGCAATCATGGAAGCTGCTGATGCAGGAATCAAAGTTATTGTTGCAATCAGCGAAGGAATACCTTTTGAGGATATGGTTACTGTTAAAAAATATCTTGAAAATAAAGACTGCAGATTAATTGGACCAAATTGCCCGGGAATTATTACTTCCAACGAAGCAAAAGTAGGAATTATGCCTGGATTTATTTTTAAAAAAGGAAATATAGGAATTGTTTCACGCTCAGGCACATTAACTTACGAAGCCGTTGACCAAATCACAAAAGTTGGTCTTGGACAAACAACAGCTATCGGAATTGGCGGCGACCCGATTATTGGAACAACCACATTAGACGCAGTAAAACTTTTCATGGAAGATCCTGAAACAGAAGGAATTGTTATGATAGGTGAAATTGGTGGTCCAATGGAAGTTGAAGCAGCAAGATGGATTAAGGAACACGGAACAAAACCAGTTGTTGGATTTATTGCAGGACAAACAGCACCTCCCGGACGTAGAATGGGACACGCAGGAGCAATTATTGGCGGAGCAGACGATACAGCTGCCGCAAAAATGAAAATTATGGAAGAATGTGGCGTTCATGTTGTTGTTTCTCCTGCTGATATTGGCACAAAAATGGTTGAAGCATTAAAAAAATAAACATTTAGTTTTTCATAGCGTGAGTTTCCGCCTCTATTTCAGAGGCGGTTTTTTTCAAAAAAATATTGCAATTTGTAAAAAATTCTTTAATTTTATTTGAATTTTAGAATTGCTTTTTCTAATTTTGACACAAATATTTAAACACACACACTATGGAATACGCATTACCAACCCCTATTCTTTATGTTATTTTTCCTTTTTTACTTGTAGGGTTTATTCTTAACGGCTTCATTATTTGGCTGTTTACTAGAAAAGATGTACCTATTGATAAATCTTATTGGATGGCTTTATTGTCTTATGCAGTAGTTGCTGTTCTTGGGCTTTTTATATCAATGCACAACAATGTTGCAGATAATTTCTGGATGTTGATGGTTTATTTTGGAGTTGCACTTGTTTTTGAATGGCTATTTTTATACGCTTATTTTCAAAAATTTACTTATTCCTGGTTTAGATGCGTATTTATTTCCGGAGTCTCAAATGTATTAACTTTTGGAACAGCCATTTATTTTCTTTTCTACGGAACCGGATTATTAACAAAATACGCTAATTTCGTTAAAATTCAACTTGAAAACCAAGGGATTATTAATTAGCTGGAAAGTTGAAAGTTTTTTTATTATTTGCAACTAATCTATTGACAACTAACGAACAGAATAATTTGATTTGATTTCAAAATTAATATTTTTTTTGAAGGAAGTTTATTTGCTAAAAAAATGCTAACTTTGTTAAAAATACATTTTATAAATGAACGAATTAAAACAAATAGAGGAACTCATTAGGACGCTGTCAAAAAATCAAAGGCTTCAACTCGCTAAGAGTATTTTTAACAATGAACTCTTAACTGATGATAACACCCTTGAAAATTCATCAGAATTTAAAGATTTGTTGCTTAATGGTCCTGTCATGGATAATGAACAATATCAGAATAAATGAATACATTACTTATAATAGATCCACAAAACGATTTTTGTAATCCTGGTGATGAAACCGGAAAAGGCAAAGGAAGTTTATTTGTGCCGGGAGCAGATGAAGACATGAAACGTCTTGCTTGGTGGATTTTGTCTAATTGCGAAACACTCGATTTGATTACCGTTACATTAGATAATCATTACCTCAATGACATTGCTCATCCAAATTATTGGGAAAATGAAGAAGGTCAGAACCCTGAACCGTTTACAATAATTACTCTAAACGATGTAAAATCAAAAAAATGGTTACCTGTTTTTTCTTACGAAAGAACCTTAGAATATCTTGAAAACCTCGAAAAACAAGGCGAATATCCACATACAATTTGGCCGGAACACTGTTTAATAGGTTCAGAAGGAGCAGCAATTTACAAACCCGTTTTTGATGCAATAAATGAATGGTCTAAACGTGGCAACTTTTTTCAACCCGTAATGAAAGGTGCTTATCCCTTTAGTGAACATTTTGGAGCTTTTGCCGCTCAGGTTATATTTAATGACGCACTCGAAACACAAGTAAACAATGGTTTAATAGATCAACTCGGCAAATTTGATAATGTTTTTGTTGCAGGAGAAGCTCGTTCACATTGTGTTGCAAATACCTTAAAACAACTGGCTGATTATGCACCAGGATTGGTGAGTAAATTGATAGTATTAGAAGATACAATGTCTAATGTATCAGGGCTTGACACAATTGCCGGTCCTATTTTTGAAAAAGTAAGGGAATTGGGTGCAATTTTTAAAAAAACTACTGATTTTGAATAAATTTAAAACGAAGCTGTAACTTTATTTTTTTTAATGAAAACCTAAAATTATGAGACGAACTCTAAGTAGTATAAAATTAATTATCAGTTGGAATACTCTTATTGTTATACTTTTAGCAACAGGAGCAACATACCTGAGTATTTACTACGAATGGAAAGTTGATTTTCCACTGACAATAATCGGTATCGCTGTTGTTTTTCCTATCGTGTTTTCAATAGGTGGAGCATATTCAAGACGAGAAAACGCACTTGGGCAATACGGTACAATCAAAGGGCTTGGACGTGCTATGTTTTTTGCTTCTCGGGACTGGATTCGTGATACAGGAGAAGATGCAGAGAAAAGTCAAAATGATTTTAAACAAATATTTTTAGATATATTTACTAAAACCCGGGAATTTTTTCAAACTACTGATGATATAAATCAGGAAAAGAAAGAAGAAGAAATTTATTCCCTTTTTTCAAAATTAAGTAAAATTATAGAAGGATTGAGAGACAGAGGACTATCAGGCAGTGAAGTTTCGCGTGTAAATTCGCACTTTTCAAAAATGATAACTTCTTTTGAGAGCTTAAAACACATTTTCCAATATCGTACACCAAGAACCTTGCGTTCGTACAGTAAAATATTCATTTATATTGTGCCCATTGTCTATGCTCCTTATTTTGCCTTGCTGGCAGACGGACAACCGCTTGGAGTTGCGTTTATTATGCCTGTTTTATTCGCCTTAATTTTCACAAGTCTGGATAATATTCAGGAGCATCTTGAAAATCCGTTTGATCAGTTGGGCGAAGATGACATTAAAATAAATGCAGAAAAATTCACAAAAACACTTGATTTATAGATAAATTCGTTCCTTCTTATTTATTAATTTGAAGGAACGATTTTTTAAAAATTTAATACCAGTTTTTTACTGGTTTTTTTGTGCTAAAAATATTCTTTAAAATATTACTTGTGTTATAAATGGTTATTTGCACAAGTTTAAAAAAATCAAGTCGAAAAATCAATTTTTCTTCGCTAACCCTTGATATACTGTGTGTCTAGAACTTTATTTTATTGTTAACGCAACACTAGTGACTTTCTGCTCATTTGGAGCTCTCAATTTTCCGCTTTTTATATTATTTTGATGACGTTATCATTTATTAGTAGTAAAATTATTGTCATTGGTTGCCTGAAACTACAAAATATTTAGGGAGTTGTGGCATACAAAATTAGAATATCGACTTTAATATTTTATTTTCTTCAATTACTTTTTTATTGTATCATTTTTTTTATTTTTGTTAAAAAGAATAAAATCATAAAATGGAAAATAAAATCAATCAAACCAATGTGACAGGAAATCAGAATATTGTAGTTCAAGATGTTAGTTCAAGCAATATTACGATTAATGTAAATGGCAACGAGCAGAAATTGGAAACCGCAATGAATCAGTGGCTTGTAAAAGGAGTTGTAGAAAATATTACAGAGTACAACAAATTGGCTAAAAATTTCATGAACAGTGTCCAAAATGTTGACGATTGGCAAATGCAGACTAAATTTAGAAAAGTTGCGCTAATTATTATTCAATCTTCTTATGTTGGGGTTGTCGGAAATTATCTAAAACGTTTGTCTGCAATTAGTAACGACGGCTTTTCTTCAAATAAACTAAAAGATTACATTTCAAACACTTATTTTTTGTCTCTGCGATTGCTTGATTTTGTTAACATTGCAATGCTTTCATCAATTTGGGATTATTCAGCAAAAAAACAAATCATCTTTTACGACAATGATTAAGTAATAATTGAGCAATTTTTTGTTCAAAGCGTTGAAAGAGACATTAAATTTTCTTTTGAGATGTTTGTTGCGCTTTTTAAAACTTTTAAATCGAATTCCTTAGATTTTCCTTTTGAAGAAATAAATAATCTGGAAAATTTCATTTCGAAAGATTCTCAACTTAATGAATCTTTTGGTAAAATTGAAGAAATTTTTATTGAACTTCAAAAGAAAGAACCAAATGCCGAAGATAGTTTTTGGACAGAAAATGCACTTACCTTTATTCTTATAAAATTTAATTTTCTGGCAAAATATAAAGTCCAGGCTGTAAAAGAAGTTGATTATCATCAAATTAGAACACTTCAAGAATTTTTCTTACACAAAATCAACTTTTTTGGACTTTCACCAAAAGAAACAGAACAAAACAAAATTTTTTCGCAAGAAATAAAATACTCTACAAAAAAAATTCCGACTGATGCAGTTATTGCTTATACCAACAATTACATTGATGGGCTTAATCTTTCTCCTTTTGCAATTGATTTCAATAACGTTTTACACGAAAATGATACAGTAATGTGTTTTTATTCACACAGAGATTTAGCTGATAACAAAATTCTAAACTTCGTTTCAATTGAAGACAATGAACTTAAAGGACTTGAATGTAAGGATATTACAACAGAGGAAAATTATAATAAAGTTTTTTCTGATAAAGAACAAACAACTCAGCACAAAAAGAACCTAATTGTTCAATTAATTAACGATGCAAAAACATCGATTCTTGGCAAAGAAGATTCGGCAGAGGATCTTCTAAACAGCCTGCTAGAATAACTTTGGATATGTAACTTTTTAATGTTAACAACTAGATTTTACTTATTGTGACGCTTTAACCTCTAAACTCCAAATTAAAAATGAAAATATATCCTTTTAAATTTTTAGACTCATACACAAAAGACGACAAAGAAATTTTCTTTGGACGTGATGACGAAACAAATCAATTGTACGATATGCTTAAGCAGTCTGATATTGTTATGCTTTATGGAGCTTCCGGTACGGGAAAAACCAGTTTGATACAATGTGGTTTGTCCAAAAAAATAAACGATTACGATTGGCTTCCGTTTTACATTAGGCGTGGTACAAACATCAATGAATCAATCCAAAAAAGTTTGCAAAAATTCATTCCTGAAAACGAAGAATCTGTTAGCGACTTGTTAGATGAACTTTTTGATGACGAACCTGAAAAAAAACAATTGATAATCCAATTGTTAACTCAATTAGAGATATATACACAAGTCATTTTAAACCCGTTTATCTTATTTTTGATCAATTTGAAGAACTGTTTATTCTTGGAAACAAAAACGAACAGCAGGAATTTGTTGACACAATTAAAGCAATACTAACTTCAAGCCAAAAGGCAAAACTTATTTTTTCTATCCGCGAAGAATATCTTGGGCATTTGTACGATTTTGAAAAATCTATCCCGCAACTGCTACGCAAAAAAATACGAGTTGAAGCAATGCATCGCGAAAAAGTGCAGCAAATTATCAGTGGAGTTACAAGTCTGAAAAAGTCTAACATTAGCATAGTTGAACAAGAAATTGAAGAATTTACATCAAAAGTTTTTGAAAAAATAAAAGGTAAAAAAGAATTAACAATTCAACTTCCATATTTGCAGGTGTTTTTAGATAAACTTTATCTGAATATAACCAATGATAAACAACGTCAGGCAGATGCAGAATTTACAATTTTGGCACTCGACAAACTTGGCGATATTGG
Organism: Bacteroidales bacterium; assembly: GCA_016938685.1. Lineage (GTDB taxonomy): Bacteria > Bacteroidota > Bacteroidia > Bacteroidales > JAFGUD01 > JAFGUD01. The sequence continues at coordinate 6,551 of JAFGUD010000440.1, forward strand.
AGACGTTTTGAGCGAATTTTTGGAGGAACAAGTCAAGGAAATTCATGCAAAATTGAAACAAAATTTCACGAAATTAGAGCAAAAATCAATTTGGGAAATACTATCTCCTTTTGCCACTCTCGAAGGCACAAAAGATCCTCTTACAACAAGCCAATTACACGACAGATTGCCTCAAACAGATATAAAATTGATTGACAATGTAATTCAGGAACTTACAAACCGCAGAATTTTGCGATTTTCTGACACAGAAGATTTATACGAACTAATGCACGATTCACTTGCTCAGCGTGTTGCGGAAAAAAGAAGCGAAGATGAAATTGCATTACTTCAAGCCAGACAACTTATTAAAAGTCAAAGCAGTCTGAAAGCCGAAGCAAGAGAACTATTTTCCGAAAAGCAACTTGCTCTTATTGAGCCGTTTATAGAGAAATTAAAACTTACACAAGAAGAAAAAGATTTAATAGAACAAAGTCGTATTTCAGCCGAAAAACAACGTTCCGCTAAAATTAACAGACAACGTAAAATTATTGCCGGAGTTACTGTTGCGGCTGTTATTGCTATTATTTTAGCTGTTTTTGGGTTAGTGCAGATGAAAAAAGCTAACACTGCCTTAACAGAAGTAGAAAAACAAACAAAAATTGCAAACGATTTTATTGAAACTGTAAAGGTTTCTACATTTAAACAAGCGTTTTTGTATATGGAACAGGGAGAGTATGAAGTTGCAAAACAGAAATTTGTATATTTAAGAGATACTATTCCGGGAGGAGACACGAGTAAAGCAATTATTAAAAGAATAAAAGAATGTGACGACCTTATTGTTGAAAAACAAGCTTTTGATAGTTTGTTGATAGAGGCACAAAATGCAATTACAAATAATGATTATAAGCTTGCTGTTGATTTATACGAACAAGCTTTAAATTCAAAAATTGATGTTGGAAAAGAGAATGTTGTTATTGAATTGCAGGAATTAAAGTCTAATATTGATAAAAAAGCTGCTCAACTTAGAGATAATGCTGATTTTACAGACAGACCTTATGAAAAAAACAAATGGAATGCAGAAGCAAGTGAATTGGAACAACTTTCAGGCAGAATAAAATCTTTAATTAACAATTAAAATATTTTAATTTTTAAAAAAACATGATAATGTTTTATTCAACATGGTTTATGTAATTATATAACGATTTTAAACACACGTTGTTAAACCCGGTATTGTTAAAAATCGCGTGTTGTAAAAAAAAATACATTGTTAAAACCGTGTGTGAAAAATCGCATTGTGAAAAACCGCGTATAAAAACCGCGTGTAAAAACCGCGTGTAAAAACCGCGTGTAGAGACACGCCGCGGCGTGTCTCTATGTATGGTTTGGTTTTACGTATGTTTGGTTTTACGTATGGGTTTTACGTATGGGTTTTACGTATGGTTTGGTTTTACGTATGGTTTGGTTTAAAAATGGTGAACAAACAATGTAAAAACAAAAAAATATTATCAAAAATAAAATATTAACAATTAAAAAATGAATGACGATTTATATAAAGGTAAATACAGAACACAAACAATTCGTTTTCAGAATTGGGATTATTCCTCTTCGGGTTGGTATTTTGTAACTATTTGTATTGAAAACAAAGAGAATTTATTTGGATATGTTATGAATAAACAGGTTGTTTTAACAGAACTTGGACATTATGCGGCTGCAAGTTGGTTAGCAATGGAAAGGGTTTTTAAGGTTTTGAAAAATGATGTGTGGGTAATAATGCCCAATCATACTCATTTTCTTTTCAAAATTGATAATCCCAAAGAGAAATATGAATTTAATGAATTCGGAAAAACAATAAAAAATTCCGTTTCGTCAATTATAAATCATTTTAAAGGCAGAGTAACAAAATATAAAAACAAAGAAAATATTGAATTTGAATGGCAAAAAGGTTTTTATGAACACATTGTAAGAGATGAATATGATTTCAAAAGAATTCAAAATTATATTGTTGATAATCCCACAAATTGGGGGAAAGATAAATTTTATAAAAAATAAATTTAATAAAAAAAACCGTATAAACGTTGTGTATATTCACGCGTAGAGCCACGCCACGTTGTAGAGCCACGCCGCGGCGTGGCTCTACAACACGGGTAAAAACAAATACTTAAAAAACAATTTTTCAAACACAAATACCAACATAAAAATGAAAAAAACAATTATCTTTTTAACCCTAATTTTAACAATTACGGTAAGTTTCTCTCAGGTGCTAGATCTTAAACGTTATAACTTATATTTAGACGAAGGCAACCAACTTGTAGATTCATTAAACTTTTTTGATGCCTACGAAAAATACCGAAAAGCCGAACACTGGGCAGGAAATGACCAAATACGAAAGCAAACAGCAAGCGATAAAATGGACTATTGTATTGCTAAAATTAAAAGGCAACAAATTGTCTCTGATAGTTTGTTACTTGTGGCAAAAGAAATGCAACTAAAAGTTGAAACGGCAATGTTTGATAAAGCAGTAAAAGAACAAAACAAAGAATGGAAAGGATATGCAAATATGTTGGATTCGGAAAATAAATTAAACGATGAAGGCAAAAAAATACTTGAAAAAATTGACAGCTTAGATTTGAGTAACAATGCACTTTTACGCTTACCCAAAGAAGTTGCCGAATGCCCTAACCTAAAGCATATAAACCTACTTGGCAATCCCGATATAGATTGGGCAAGTTCTGAAAATACATTAAGCAAATTAAATAAAAATGTAGGAATTTATGTTACTGTAAATGATTTATCTGATATTGACAGTACTTATTGGAAATTAATAACCGGCATTGAAATTTTTAAAAATGAATTACAGGAAATACCCGAAAATATTTTACGACAAAAACAACTAACTTATCTTGATTTAAGTGCAGAATTGTATAAAGATAACAATTTTTCAGAATTACCAAAAGAACTTTTTAAACTAACAAATTTAAAATATCTCAATTTAACATTTTGCCAAATAGACACTCTGCCACTCGAAATCGGAAATTTGAATAATTTGACAAGGCTGTATATAAATAATAATCAATTAAGCAGTCTACCACCAGAAATCGGGAATTTGATTAATTTAATAGAACTTGTTTTATATAGTAATCAATTAAGCACTCTGCCACTTGAAATCGGGATTTTGAATAATTTGTCAGTGCTTAATTTAGGTGGTAACAGATTAAGCAGTCTGCCGCCGGAAATCGGCAATTTGAGTAATCTGACGGAACTTGATTTAAGATGGAATGAATTAAGCAGTCTGCCACCTGAAATAGGAGATTTGTATAATTTGACAATGCTTGATTTATGGAATAACGAATTAACAACACTGCCACTTGAAATCGGTAATTTGACAAATTTAACAACATTTTCTTTACATAGCAATCAATTAAGTAGTTTGCCCTCTGAAATTGGAAATCTTAAAAATCTAACTATATTAATTGTTTACAAAAACCCAATTATTTCACTCCCAAACGAATTAGAAGATTTTTTGCAAAATAATGAGAGTTTTATTGCAGATATGCCTTTAGAAAATTATTTTAATTCAGATTTAATTACTGCTGGTAATTATTTTGAAATAGGAACACAACTTTTAAATTGTAAAAATTATGAAAACGCATTAATTTTTTTTTTAAGAACAATTGAAAAAGATAAAAATTATATAGATGCTTATAGTTATGCAGGGGTTTGTTATCGTTTACTTGGCAACAATGAAAAAGCAATTGAATATTTAGAAAAACGTCTTGAATTTGACGAAAATGATATTTGGACATTAAGTCAATTATCTGCTACATATTCAGCAATGCAAAATAATCAAAAATCTTATGAAATAACAAAGGAACTAATAAATGCAGAACCAGAAAACTATAGTCACTTTTTTAATTTAAGCTGGTACGCTTTGTTTGTAAACAAACCAGAAGAAGCCATAACTTCCGCACAAAAATCATTAGAACTTGCTCCCGACGAAACAGGTGCTTACACAAATCTGGCACTTGCTTACGTTTTAAATAATCAATACGAAAATGCAGAACCTATTTATTTGGAGTGGAAAGACAAACAATATGATGATGATAGAATATGGAAAGAAGTATTTTTACAAGATATTGCAGATCTAGAAGCAGTAGGCATAAAACATAAAGATTTTGAAAAAGTAAGGAAACTTTTGGAATAATTAAATAGTTTTTAATTAGTAATTAATAATTAATAATGAAAAAACTTGATAAATCGATAACTGGTTAACTCGCTAATTGGTCAACTCGACAACTCGATAACTGGTCAACTCGCTAACTGGTAAACTGGTAAACTGGTAAACTGGTTTACTCAACAACGGAATAGTATATTGTTATGAATAATAAGTGTTTTTGCTTATCTTTGCACAAATTTACAAACTCCAACCAATGGCAGAAATAGGAAAATATAATAACCTGCAAATAGTTAAAATACTTGACTTTGGTGCATATATAGACGGTGGCGACAAAGGCGAAATTCTTCTTCCAATCCGACAAGTTCCACCAAATCTTGACGTAGATGATTTTATTGAAGTTTTTATTTACAATGACTCCGAAGACAGAATTATTGCTACTTCTCACGAACCTTTTGCAATAGCCGGTGAATTTGCTCTTTTAAAAGCAATTGGAGTAAATAAATTTGGTGCTTTTATGGACTGGGGACTTGAAAAAGATTTGCTTGTGCCTTTCAGAGAACAGCGCGAAACGATGCAAGAAGGAAGATGGTATTTGGTTTATATTTATCTTGATGAACAATCGCAACGACTTGCGGCTTCTGCAAAATTGGACAGATTTTTGAACAAAACCGAGCCTGAATTTGAAGAAAATCAGGAAGTTGATTTAATTATCAGAAAAAAAACAGATTTAGGTTATACCGCAATAATAAATAATACACATTTAGGTTTACTTTACGATAACGAAATTTTTCAGGAACTTAGAATTGGTCAAAAATTAAAAGGTTTTGTCAAACAAATTAGAGAAGATGACAAAATTGATTTGTCGTTGAATAAGATTGGTTATGAGTTTATTGACGAATTTTCGGAAACTATTTTGGAAAAATTAAAGCTGCAAAATAATTTTATTTCTATAACCGACAAAAGTAGTCCTGAGGATATTTACAGTTCTTTTTCAATGAGTAAAAAGAATTTTAAAAAAGCAGTTGGTAGTTTGTACAAAAAAAGACTGATTGCTATTGAAGAAAAAGGAATTAGATTTATTGGTTAAAAATTCACAAAAATGGCACAAGATTGGAAAGAAAGGTTAGGTGTAGTATATTCTACAAACCCTGATTTTAATTACGATACAAATAAAGAGCAAGAAGAAGAAACCCTTCCGCCTCAGCAACAAAATTTGCGTGTTTGTTTGGACAAAAAAGCTAGAAAAGGAAAATCCGTTACGTTAATTACCGGTTTTGTCGGAACCGAGGAAGATTTGAAAGAATTAGGCAAATTTTTGAAATTAAAATGTGGTGCAGGTGGTTCTGTAAAAGATTCTGAAATCATTGTTCAGGGCGATTTTAGAGAGCGAATTAACCAAATGCTTATCGAAAAAGGATATAAATCTAAAATTTCGGGTAAATAACCTTAATCAGTATCTTTTTTTCTTAAATTCTTTCGCCATAGATACATCAAAAACGAAATTCCGGCAAAAATTAACAAAATATAACTTTCGGAAAAACCCTTTGATATAGTATTTATTACAAACAAAGTTAACGCAGCTAAACCTACTCCGAACCAAACATGCTCCATGAGCATAACTTTCTTTTTTGCCATAACCAAAATCTTTTAAATTTGCACACCGTTTGTTATTCCCTACTTTTTTAGAAGAATACAAAAATGGGATATTTGCTCTAATAAAACAAAAAAATAAGAAATGATTGAATGATTGAATGATTGAATGATTGAATGATAGAATAATAGAATGATAGAATAATAGAATAATAGAATGATTGAATAATAGAATGATTGAATAATAGAATGAAAGAATTATGAAATTAGAGAATGATAGAATAATAGAATGATTGAATGATTGAATAATAGAATGAAAGAATTATGAAATTAGAGAATGATAGAATAATAGAATAATAGAATGATTGAATGATTGAATAATAGAATGAAAGAATTATGAAATTAGAGAATGATAGAATAAAGAAACCGATTAAACAATAAACTATCAACTATTTGTTATTGGTTATCAATCATTAAACATTAACTTTTGACTTTACAAACTTTACAAACTTTACAAACTTTACAAACTTTACGAACTTTACAAACTTTACAAACTTTCAACTAATTTTAAAATTGGACTTAAATAAAAAAACAAATCAATGGCTTCTCCTTATCATTATGTCGTTTATATGGGGAACGTCTTTTATTCTGATAAAAAAGAGCTTATTAGCATATACGCCTTTACAATCGGGCGCATTAAGAATTAGCTTTGCTTTTTTTTACTTTTTGCCTATTGCAATTAGAAAAATTAAAAAACTTAACAACAAAAATATTAAATGGTTGATTTTAGCAGGATTTATAGGTAATTTTTTCCCGGCTTTTATGTTTGCTTATGGCGAAACCGAAGTTTCAAGTAGTATTGCGTCTATGATAAACAGTACAACTCCAATTTTTGTGCTAATTACAGGATTGATAATGTTCAAATCGAAACCAAGTTGGCTGAATGTATTAGGCTTAATTATTGGTTTTATAGGAACTTTGGGATTGGTTGCAGACAGTTCAGAAACTCTTTTTTCGGGTTGGAAAATAGGAGCTTTAGTTATAGTTGGTGCAACATTTTTTTATGGAATTAACACAAATATTTTGAAATACAAATTAGAAGGATTAGATGGACTTGCAATTTCGGCTTTGTCTTTTCTGTTTATTGGTCCATGGGCAATAGCTTATTTTGTCATGTCCGATTTAAAAACGGCATATCTCAGCGAATTCTTTTGGACAAGCACAGGAGCTTTGGCTACTTTAGCTTTTTTTAGTTCTTTTGTAGCGATTATTTTATTTGTAAATCTTATTAAATATTCGACTGCAATTTTTGCAGCTTCTTCGACTTACATAATTCCGATTTTTGCAATTTTTTGGGGGCTGCTTGATGGCGAAAGTTTATCGGAACTCCAAATAGTTTCAATTTTTGTAGTTTTTGCCGGAATTTCATTAATTAATAGAAAGAATAAAAATAATCAACCATCAACGGTAAAATTAAAAACATAACTATAATCTCGACAACTCGATAACTCGACAACTTGTTTAACTTTATTACTTCAAATGCAGAATTATTTACAAGAATTAAACGAAGCTCAACAGGAAGCTGTGAAATTTATAGACGGACCTTCTTTGATTATTGCAGGCGCAGGTTCCGGCAAAACTCGTGTATTAACATACAAGATTGTACATCTTATTCAAACAGGATTTAATCCCAACAGCATTTTGGCTCTTACTTTTACTAATAAAGCAGCTCGAGAAATGCAGGAAAGAATGAAAACTTTGGTTGATGTTGATTCAGTAAGAAAACTTTGGATGGGAACATTTCACTCTATTTTTGCTAAAATTTTAAGAAAAGAAAGTAGTGTTCTTGGTTTTCCTTCAACCTTTTCTATTTACGATGCCGATGATTCTAAAAAAGAAATAAACGAGATTGTCAAAGAATTAAAACTTGATCCTGCTCAATATCCTGCAAATCAGGTTTTTGGAAGGATTTCAATGGCAAAAAATAATCTTATTCTACCTCCTTCTTACGAAACAAATATTGATATCCAGAAACAGGATATGGTTGCAAAACAGCCCGAAAACGCCAAGATTTACAAAATGTATTATCAACGGTGCAGAAGGGCAGGGGCAATGGATTTTGACGATTTATTACTAAATACAAACATTCTTTTTAGAGATTTTCCGGAAATTGCAGAAAAATATCAGAAATTATTCAAATTTATTTTGGTTGATGAGTATCAGGATACAAATTATTCGCAATATCTAATTATTAAAAAACTTTCTGCTTTTCACAGAAAAATATGTGTAGTTGGTGATGATTCTCAAAGTATTTATTCTTTTAGAGGTGCTAAAATTGAAAATATTTTAAATTTCAAAAACGATTTTAGTGAATACGAATTGTTTAAACTTGAACAAAATTATCGCTCTACTCAGCATATTGTAAACGCTGCAAATAGTCTGATTGAGAAGAATAAGAATCGTATTCCGAAAATTGTTTTTACCGATAACGAAGCAGGTTCAAAAATTCAAATTAAAGAATTGCCTAGTGATAGAAAAGAATCATATTTTGTTGCAAAAAACATAGTAAAAACTAAAAGGGAAAATGAATATTCTTTCTTTGATTTTGCAATATTATACAGAACAAATGCACAATCCAGGGTTTTTGAAGATGCTTTGCGCAAAAGTTCAATTCCGTACAAAATTTTTGGTTCTATTTCTTTCTATCAGCGTTCTGAAATTAAAGATATTGTAGCTTATTTAAGACTTTTGATAAATAAACGAGACGATCAGGCAGTTAAAAGAATAATAAATTATCCGCGAAGAGGAATTGGTAACACTACAATTCAAAAGATTGTTGATGTTGCAAATTCAAATAACCTTAATGTTTGGGACGTTTTGATTCAGATTGAAAAACTCAATAAGTTGCTGAATAACAGAGCAATAACTACTGTTAGAAGTTTTGTGAGTTTGATTGAATTGTTAACAAAAGAAGCACAAGAATTAGATGCAATTGGTCTGGTAAATTCTGTAATTGAAAAAACAGGAATTAAAAAATTGATGTCAGAAGATCGTTCGCCGGAAGGAGTAGGAAAATTTGATAACGTTCAGGAATTTATCAATGCTGTTCAGGAGTTTTCCGAAAAAGATGATGAAAATGTTACAATAGAGAATTTTTTGGAAGAAATTGCACTCGCAACCGACCAGGACAGCGACAAAGAAAATACAGACAGAGTTAGTTTGATGACTATTCACGCATCAAAAGGTCTGGAATATAAAAATGTATACATTGTTGGAGTTGAAGAAGGATTATTCCCAAGTTTTAGGTCTATTACAAGCCCAAAAGATATTGAAGAAGAGCGCAGACTGTTTTATGTAGCTATTACCAGAAGCGAAAAAGAGTTGTATATTTGTCATGCAAAACAACGAATGAAATGGGGACAATATAATACCTCGAGTCCAAGTAGATTTATTAGTGAAATTGATCCAAAATTTGTGGAATTTGAAATAGATGAAGATTATTCGGAGCAAATGTTTGATATTAACCAAGATTATAATAAATTTGCACTCAAAAATAATAGTTCATCTCAGCTCACTCCTAAAATTTTTGTTGATAAACCGAAAAATCTAAAATCGGTTGACAAACACCTGAAAAACGGTAAGAAAAATCTGAAAGATAAGGATGATAATTCAGGACTTGCAGTTGGTATGAAAGTTAATCATGCTAAATTTGGCGACGGAGAGATAATTCAAATCGAAGGAGATGATCCAAATACAAAAGCTTTAGTTGATTTTGCCGGCGTAGGACAAAAGAATTTACTGTTGAAATTTGCCAAATTGACTATAATAGAATAATCTTTTTAAGCATATTAACAAAAAAAGCTGAAAATACTAATAAATTAATTGTTGCGTTAGTGACTTATACTTATATAAAATAATGGAAGAAAATAAAAAACACAAGCCTTTTATCGAAGATGGTATGGAGTACAATACCGATCGAAGAGATATTAAAATGACACAATACGGTAGAAATATCCAAAAACTTGTAGATTTTGCGCTTACTATTGAGGATAAAGAAAAAAGAAACAGAGCTGCTATTCAAGTAGTTCAGGCTATGGAAATTCTTAATCCCAGAATTAGGTATATTGATGAATATAAAAAAGTTTTGTGGAACCATTTAGCTATGATGTCAGGGCATAAATTAGATATTGATTATCCTTATGAAATAATAGCCGAAGAAGATATTTATTCTAAACCTGAACAAATTCCTTTGGAAAAAGTAAGAATGAAAAAACGTCAGTACGGAAGAATTATTCAAGGCTTGGTTAACAAGGCATTGGAGGTTGAAGATCCCGAATTGCAAAAAGAATTTATCCTTATTATTCTTGTCCAAATGAAAAGAATATACATCAACTGGAACAAAGACGTTGTTAGTGACGAAGTTATTTTTGAAGATTTTAAAAAATTAGCTGACTATAAACTTGAAATTCCTGCAAATTTCCGATTACCACAAAGTTACGAAATTAAAAACAAGTTGAGCAAATCAAGTACTACAAATCCGCCAAGTAATAATAACACAAATTATAGAAAGTACCGAAAAAGATAACATTTAAGAAATTAGGATGGTTTTTATAAAAAAAATACATGGGCTTATTATAAAATCGTTTTTGACGTTATTTGTCCCCTCTTTTCTTATTACTATTTTTGTATTAATTCTGCAATTTATATGGCTTTATGCAGACGATTTAGTCGGAAAAGGTCTTACAATTGGAGTTTTATCAAAATTGATTTATTATTTGTCTTTGATGAATGTTACAATGGCTATGCCAATTGCCGTAATGTTAGCATCAATAATGACTTTTGGTAATATGGGAGAAAATTTTGAACTTACTGCCGCAAAATCGGCAGGTATCTCTTTATTCAGAATAATGTCCCCAATTTTTGTTATTGCTATTTTGTTTTCCGGCATTTCGTTCTTTTTTGCCAATAATGTTTTCCCTTACGTTTCTTTAAAAACTTATACATTAGTTGCCAGTATTAGGCAACAACATCCAGCTTTGCGTATTCAGGAAGGAATCTTTAACTATGATGTGCCGGGATATGTTATTAGAGTTGGCCAGAAAAGTAAAACTTCTCAGATGATGTATGATTTTATGATTTATGACCACGTAAATTATCAGGGAAATAAATTTGTTATCGTTTCGGATTCCGGTACTGTAAACATTACCGAAAATCTTCAATATATGATAATAACGCTATATAGTGGCGCTCAATACGAAGAACAAAAAGAAGATGAAACCAAACTTGAGTCGAGACAATTACCATATTATAAAGCCGAATTTGAACAACAAGAAATGATTATTCCTTTAAATGGATTTGATTTTAAGGAAAATGATATGTCTTTGTATAGCCAGAATTATAATATGCTTAATGTGAGACAGTTAAGAGAGAAGATTGATTCGCTGGATATTAAATATAATCATAAAATTGAATATTATTTTGATGTTATCCTAAATAATGACATATTAAAAAATCAAATAAAATTCAGAACATCAACAGATTCAGCCAGTTTTTTTGAGTTGGTTGGTTATTTGAATATTGTACCGCCTGATAAATTAACTGTTTTTTACAATATCGATAGCGCTTTTAATAATCAAACATTGCATAATCAGAAAGAATTGATGAAAATGTCGATGACCAATGCCGAGAATTTGTACAATCGGATAAATGTTTTTCAAGCAGAATTTAATTCAAGAAGAGAATGGCTGGTTGAACATAAAATAGCTATTCACAAAAAATTTGTTTTTGCATTGGCTTGTTTTATTTTCTTTTTTATTGGTGCTCCTCTTGGCTCTATTATTCGCAAAGGTGGATTTGGGCTGCCAACTATTATTTCTGTCATTTTGTTCCTCATTTTTTACGTTATTCTTACTTTTGGTGAAAAATTCGCAAGAGATGGTGTAATGTCTGCATTTGTGGGCATTTGGATGCCAATACTTATTTTTATTCCTTTTGAAATTTATTTGTTTTATAAAGCTACAACAGATTCTGTTATCCTAAATTATGATTATTATCGCGATGTTTTAGATAAATTCTTTAAAAAATTTACTCCTAATTTTTTAAGAAAAAAACAATACCGAACAATCAGAAAAAAGATTAAAAATAGACGAAGAAATGAATTAAATCAAAATGAGAATTCTGATAATAACTAATAAACTCCCTTATCCCCCAAAAGATGGAGGAGCAATTGCCACTTTTTCTTTGGCTGAAAATCTTTCTGAAATTGTTGAAAAAATTGATGTTGTAGCAATTAATACTTCAAAACATTATTTTGATATTAAAAATATCCCTGCTGATTTCACAGAAAAGATTAGTTTTTTCGATTTTTTCCTAAATACAGATATTAAAGTATTAAAACTGTTGGTTAATTTTTTATTTTCTTCATTACCATACAATGCTGAAAGGTTTATTAATAAAGGTTTTGAAGACAAAATAATAGAATTATTATCAATAAATAAATATGATGTTGTTCAGTTTGAAGGTTTGTATGTTTTATCCTATTTAAAAACTGTCCGGAAATTTTCTAACGCACTAATTTCCTATAGATCGCATAATATTGAACACGAAATTTGGCAAAGAACTCTTGATCAGACAAAAGGTTTTTTTAAACGTTTTTACGTGAAAATTTTAACGAAAAGGTTGAAAAAATTCGAGTTGAGTTTTATTAATTCTTATGATCTTATAGTGCCAATTACCAATCGAGATAGTGAAAAATTTGAGGAATTTGGCAACAAAAAACCTTCTTTAACAATACCTACCGGTGTAATAATTGAAAATTATAAAAGCACTGAAATTTTACCAGAAAAAAATTCAGTTTTTCATATTGGAGCACTCGATTGGTCGCCAAATCAAGAAGGATTGTTATGGTTTATAGATAATTGTTGGCCAATTGTTATTGCTCAAAAACCGGAAGTGAAATTTTATATCGCAGGTAGAAATGCACCAAAATGGTTTATTAGCAAAATGAAGTTGCAGAAAAATATTGTTTTTGTAGGAGAAGTTGATGATGCTCAGCAATTTATAAACTCAAAACAAATAATGATTGTTCCTTTGCTTTCGGGTGGCGGAATGAGAATAAAAATAATCGAAGGAATGGCACTTGCTAAAGCAATTGTAACTACATCAATCGGAATAGAAGGAATACCTGCTAATAATAATGAACAAGTTGTTATTGAAGACAATTCAGAGCAATTTGCACAAAGAATAATTGAACTTATAAATCAACCACAAAAGGCTGTCGAAATAGGAAATTCAGCTAAAATTTTTGTTTCCGAAAATTTTGATAATTTCGCAATTGCAAAGAAACTCTACGGCTTTTATGATAATCGCCTAAAAATCAATAAGTAACAGATGATAATTTTTTGGCAAATAGTTTTTTGGTTGTCCATTTTCCTTATATTACATTCCTATGTTTTTTTTCCGACAATTCTTAGCATTTTAGCGAAAAACAAAAAAGAAAATATTCATAAATATTCCAAAGACGACGATTTGCCGAGTGTTTCTATTATTATGGCTGTATATAATGAACAGGATGTAATTGAACAAAAAATTAGATCTGTTTTTAATACAAATTATCCTCAAAATAAAATTGAATTTATAATTGGTTCTGATAATTCAACAGATGATACTAACAATATAATAAAAAAGTTGCAGCAGGAATATTTAAATTTGCAACTTGTTGATTTTAAAGAACGAAACGGAAAGATTAAAATAATAAACCTGATTTCAGAGCAATGTAAAAATCAAATTATTATCTCTACAGATGCCAAAGTTTTTTTCTTGTCAGATACTATTTTTCACTTGATTGAACATTTTAAAAATCCTGAAATTTCAATCGTAGGAGGTATTCTTTTTAATGAACAAAAATCTTCAAATGGAATTTCTAATCAGGAAGATCTTTTTATGAGTAGAGAAATGATTATAAAATATAATGAAGGTTTAGTTTGGCAGAAAGTTATAGGAGTATATGGCGCATTATATGCTATTAGACCTGAATTTTTAGTAAAAGTTCCTGAAAATTTATTGGTGGATGATTTTTACATAACGTTGAAAGTGATTGAAAACAAAGGGAAAGTTATTTTTAATAAACAAGCGAAAGCATCTGAAAACTTACCTGTTGAATTATCTGAAGAATTTAAACGAAAAGTCAGAATTGCTACAGGAAATTTCCAAAATCTACGTATTTTTTCTAAAATACTTTTAAAGCCTTTTAGTTCTATTGGTTTTTCTTTTATTTCGCACAAAGTTATTCGTTGGACAGCACCTTTTATTTTTATGATTGCTCTTATCGCTAATTTGTTTTTATTTAAAATAATTTTATATAAAGTAATGTTATTTATAACTATTGGTGTTGTTATTGTACCAATTATTGACTTTTTTTTCAAAATATTTAAAATAAATATTGGATTCTTACGGCTAATAACTCATTTTATTTCTATGAATTTTGCATTAGTTTTTGGCTTTTTTAGAGCTTTAAAAGGTGTTCGTAATAGTACATGGAGTCCTTCAAAACGTAACCAAACTGTAAATTAAACATATAATATAAAAAACTGAAAACAAACAACCGTTTAACTTGTAACTAACAACTTATTAGTTAATAACAGGTTACTTCAAAAACAAAAAAAGATGGAAATTAAACTAAATACTATACCAGAAGCAATAGACGCTTTTAAAAAAGGCGAAATTATTATTGTTGTGGACGATGAAGACAGAGAAAATGAAGGTGATTTTATAACTTCAGCAGAATTGATTACTCCCGAAAAAGTGAATTTTATGGCTAAACACGGCAGAGGATTAATTTGTGTGCCGATAATGGAGCAAAGAGCAGAAGAGCTAAAACTTGAACTAATGGTTGGCAAAAACACTTCGTTGCACGAAACTCCTTTTACTGTTTCTGTTGATTTAATTGGAAAAGGTTGCACAACAGGTATTTCTGCATACGATAGAGCAATGACAATCAAAGCTATTGCCGATGTTCAAACAGCACCGGAAGAACTTGGTCGCCCGGGACATATTTTTCCTTTGAAAGCTAAAAATAACGGTGTAATTCGCAGAGCAGGTCATACTGAAGCTACTGTAGATTTGGCTCGACTTGCAGGTCATTATCCGGCAGGAGCTCTTGTTGAAATTATGAACGATGACGGAACAATGGCACGTTTGCCTCAATTAATGGAAGTGGCTGAAAAATTTCAAATGAAACTTGTTTCTATAAAGGATTTAATTTCATATCGACTTCAAGCTGAAAGTCTTGTAGAAAAGGGTGTTGAAATAAATATGCCGACAGAATTCGGAACTTTTAAACTAATTCCTTTTCGAGAAAAAACAACCGGTTTAGAACACATCGCTTTATTCAAAGGCGAATGGACAGAAGACGAAGCAATTCTTACAAGAGTTCATTCTTCTTGCGTTACAGGCGATATTTTTGCCTCAAAACGTTGCGATTGTGGAGACCAACTTCATAAATCTATGGAAATGGTTGAAAAAGCCGGAAAAGGTGCGATTATTTATATGAATCAGGAAGGTCGTGGAATTGGGCTTTTTAATAAAATTTCTGCCTATAAATTGCAGGAAGAGGGTTACGACACAGTCGAAGCGAATATTAAATTGGGTTTTGATGACGATGAACGAGATTATGGTGTTGGCGCACAGATTTTAAGAAATTTGGGCATAAAAAAAATGAGATTGATGACAAATAATCCAATTAAAAAAGTTGCTTTGCAAGGTTATGGATTAGAAATTGTTGAAACTGTGCCTATAGAAATTGCTCCCAATAAGTTTAATGAATTTTATATGAAAACAAAAAAGGAAAAAATGGGACACGATCTGAAAAAATACGAATATAAAGCAGTAAAAAACTTTTTTTGTAGTCGTAGTTAATTAATGTGAATTAAGAGTTAAAAAGTACTGGCAGATGGGAAACACCTGCCAGAGGCACTTTGCCTAAATCAGGTGTTGTCACCTGATTTAAATAAAACGCCTAATGCGCTGATTTTCAGTTTTATATTTCTACTCTTTATTCGCTTAATTATTTTAAAAAGCTCTATAAAAGAACAATGACTGCTAATATTGGGACAAAGATATTAGCAGTTTTTTTATTTTAACCCACATTATTCATGAATTTTATTCAAATCCAATAATATGTGGGTTAACCCCGATTTAGAATAACTCAATTTTGGATTTTTGAAAAACTCCAAATTTGCTAGTTATTCTTAATCGTCAGGATTATTTGTGAATAATCCGGGTTAATATCTATAAAACAGGATAGCTTTTTTACAACATTTGTATGTAAATAAAATTAAGTAAAATTTGCATTTTGAAAACTCGATTAAAAAAAATCTAACTATTTTGTCGGCATTTATGTTGACTACTAAAAAATGATATATGAAAATAATCAAAAAGGCACAAGCCGGTTCTTTTGAATCAAGTGATATTTTAATCTTGGTTGAACCTGTTAACGAAGGAGAAGGAAGAAAAATAGAATTAGATTCAGCTGTTCAGTTTCAATTTGGAGATAAAATTTTGGAGTTGATAATACATTCTCTTGATAAACATCAAATAGCTGATATTCACTTAGTTATAAAAGACAAGGGGGCGATTGAACCTGTGATTAGAGCAAGAATTGAAACTGCTCTTTTGCGTGGTGCAAATCAGCAGAAAGGTACTATGTATTAAAGTTCAACTCAAATTTTATTGTAAATTCCCGGAAATCGGGAAAAAAACGAGTAATGATTGAGTTTTTACTTCATTATTCGATATTCAATATTCATTATTCAAATTTAAGCTGATGAAAAAGAAAAGAAGAACAATGTTATATATTCCAGGAAACAATCCTGCAATGTTGCTACATGGAGGTGTTTACGGAGCAGATAGTATTTTGTTGGATTTAGAAGATGCAGTTGCTCTTAATCAAAAGGATTCTGCCAGAATTTTAGTTCGTAATATGATAAAAAATGTTGATTATTACGGAGCCGAAGTTTGTGTAAGAGTTAATCATCTTGATACTCCTTTTGGCTTAGACGATTTGAAAGAAATTGTTCCACTTCAACCTGATGCCATTCGTTATCCAAAAACGGAAACTGTAGAAGAATTAGACAGACTTATGAATATTATCAGGGAAATAGAAGACGAACATGGTTTGCCTCACGATAAAATGATGATACACATTATGATAGAAACTGCTCTGGGTGTGCAAAATGTTTTTGATATAGCAAAATTTTGCAAAAGAATTGAAGCTATTACAATTGGAGGACAGGATTTGACTGCTGATATGAATATTAAAAGTACAAAAGAAGGTTCCGGCATCGATTTAGCAAGAAAAATGATTGTTATGGCAGCAAAAGCAAATAGAATTGATGCTATTGATACCGTTTTTGTTGATGTTGATGATGATGAAGGACTTAGAGCCGAAACTCAATATATAAAAGAGCTTGGATTTACAGGGAAAGCAGTTATAAATCCACGTCAGATTGAAATTGTACATGATGTTTTTACTCCAACTGATGAAGAAATTAGAAAAGCATATAGAATTGTAAAAGAATTTAATAAAAATAAAGCAGCCGGAATAGGTGTTTTTGCAATTGACGGAAAAATGGTTGATGCACCTGTTGTCGCAAGAGCAAAATATATTCTTGAATTAGCAGGAGTAGAACACAAATCAATTTAGTGCATTGTGCAAGAATGTATATTAAAAAGTGCATTGTGAATAGTACGGTTATTTTTAAATAAAAAACTGGTTAACTCGAAAAACTGGTCAACTGGTTATCTCGAAATACTGGTTAACTGGTCAACTCGACAAACTCGAAAAACTTAAAATAAAATGAAAAACGCAATAAATAGAGAAATACCTGATTTTATAAAAGGAATTGGGAAAATTGAGCCATATAGTGGGGCTTGGACAAAGCTTAAAAAAGGTTGGATGGATGAAATAACTATTCCACCGCCTAATAAAGCTAAGTTGCCACATCAAACAAAATTAACAGCTACTCTGGAAGAAGCAATCAAAAAAACTAACCCACATGATGGAATGACAGTATCGTTTCATCATCACTTAAGAAACGGCGATTTAATATTAGTTGCAGCCATAAATATTCTTGCGAAGTTGGGCATTAAAAACATAATGCTTGCATCTTCGTCTCTTAATGAGAGTCATTCTTCTATAATGAAATATCTTCATGATGGTACAATAACCAGAATTTGGACTTCCGGTTTGCGTGGAGATATGGGGCAAGCAGTTTCTGAAGGTGCTTTGGATTTACCAATCACAATTCATTCTCATGGAGGAAGAGTTCGTGCAATACATACCGGTAAAATTTCGTTGGATTTGACAATAATTGCGGCTTCTGCAGCAGATGAAGAAGGAAATGCTACGGGAGCAATTGGTAAATCAGCTTTTGGGTCGTTAGGTTATTCTTATATTGACATGAGATATGCAAAACAAGTAATTGTAGTTACTGATAATTTGGTTGAATATCCTTGTTATCCATTATCAATACCTCAAAATTTTGTGGATTATGTTGTGGCTGTTGAATCAATTGGAGATGCTTCAAAAATAGCAACCGGAACAACACGTATTACTAAATCGCCGATGGATTTGAGAATTGCAAAATTAGCTGCCGATGTTATTGAACATTCAGGGTTATTTGTGCCGGGATTTTCGTTTCAGGTTGGTGCGGGTGGTGCTTCGTTGGCTGTAGCTAAATTTATTAGAGAAAAAATGTTGAAAAAAGAGCTTCGAGGTAGTTTTTTACTTGGAGGTGTTACTTCTTATTGTGTTGAAATGCTTGAAGAAGGATTATTTAGAGCAATTTTTGATGTTCAATCATTTGACGCTGCGGTAAGTAGGTCATTATACGAAAACAATAATCATATTGAAATTCCGGCGGCTTTGTATGCAAATCCTTTTAATTGCGGTTGTATGACTAATAAGTTGGATATTGTTGTTCTTGGTGCATTAGAAGTAGATGTTGATTTTAATATAAATGTAATTACTGGTTCCGGTGGATATATTCGTGGAGCTTCCGGTGGTCATAGCGATACTGCTTCAGGAGCACAACTAACTGTGGTGGTTTGTCCTTCTATTCGTGGAAGAATTGCTACAATTGCAAAGCGAGTTGAAACAGTTGTTACGCCAGGTGAAACAGTCGATGTTGTTGTGACAGAGAGAGGAATTTGTGTTAATCCTTTGAAGCCTGAACTTGAAGAAAATTTAATAAAAGCTGGTTTGAATGTCAGAAAAATAGAGGATTTACAAAAAGAAGTTGAAAAAATTGTTGGAAAACCTAATGTTGTTGAATATACCGATAAAATAGTTGGGCTTGTTGAATATCGCGATGGAACCGTAATTGATGTTATAAGACAGGTAAAGAAGAATTAGCTTAAAGTTGAATAATAGAATAATAGAATGATTGAATAATAGAATGATTGAATAATTGAATAATAGAATAACTAAAGACT
Source organism: Bacteroidales bacterium (assembly GCA_016938685.1). Taxonomy (GTDB): domain Bacteria; phylum Bacteroidota; class Bacteroidia; order Bacteroidales; family JAFGUD01; genus JAFGUD01. The sequence continues at coordinate 25,785 of JAFGUD010000440.1, forward strand.
GAGGACTGCCGACTGAATAACTGAAATTAAAAAATGGAAGAAAAACAGATAATAGATAAAATTTTAAAAGCCCGCGAAAACAGATTTAAAATTAGGGAAGGATATGTTCGCAGGGATTTAGCAACTTTAAGTCTAACGCTTAATATTCCTGGATATCCAAAGCATAATCAGCTTACAGAACAATGTTTTCAATTTGTACTTGATGACTTAAAAAATTATTTGTTGGCTAATAGAATTTTTATTGAAAAAGAAGAAGAATATAATCAAATTGACGAAGCCGGAAGGTTTTTCCTAACCTCATTGACGCATGGAATAAAAGAAGTTGAGCAAATAAAATTAAAAACCGAAGAGTTTGAAAATAGTCATGAATTAGGTAGAATAATTGACGTTGATATTTTTGATAAATTCGGAAAACCTGTAAGTTCAGGCAAACAAAAAACTTGTATTATTTGTTCAGATAAGCCTGCTATTTTGTGTATGCGTGAAAAAACTCATTCTTATGACGAATTACGAAGTTTTATTTTTGATAAAATATGGAGTTTTAATTTTGAACAAAGAAATCAAAAAATCAAGCAAAAACTTTCTGAAATAGCAACAAAATCAATACTACTGGAAGTTTCGCTAACTCCAAAACCCGGACTTGTTGATTTTCGTGATTCAGGAGCACACACAGACATGAATTTTCATGTTTTTATGGCTTCATCTGCTGCAATTTCGCAATTTTGGTCAGAGTTTGCAGAAGCAGGTTTAAATTTTGACGAAAATTTGCAAGATGCACTGCCAATTGTTCGTCAAATTGGACTGAAAGCCGAGAGAGCTATGTTTAAAGCTACAAACGGCATTAATACTCAAAAAGGTTTGATTTTTTTATTAGGTTTATCTGTTTTTACAACTGGATATTTTTTTAAAACAACTGATAATTTCGACGAAAAAACTTTTATTGAGGTTTTGAAAGAAATATGTTTTAAATTAGTTGAAAATGAGCTAATTAGTGTGGAAAATAAACGTTCTCACGGAGAAAAAACTTTTGAAAAATATGGATTGAAGGGAGCAGGTGCCAGATTGCAGGCAGAGAAAGGTTTTCCATTGGTTTTCAATCAAATTTTACCATTTTTAAGAGAAAATTTGAATAATGATTTATTGATGGATACTGATAAAACAAATGATGTTTTTAAAACTGCTTTGGTCAAAATAATCAATAAACTAGACGATTCTAACGTTTTATATAGAAAAGGTTTGATAACAGCGGAAAATCTAAAAAAACTTGCAGGTAAGGTAATTAAAGGCAAAAAAACATATAAGGAATTGTGCGATTTTTGTCTTAATGAAAATATTTCACCTGGTGGAGCCGCTGATATTTTGGCTGTTTCTCTATTTTTTTATTTTGTGGAGATTGATTAAATAAATGAAACTTTAACTTTTACTAAATTACTGATAACTTACAATATGAATTTTGAAGATACTGATTTTAGACTCGAACAATTAGATATAGAAAATCCCTACGATGTAAAACTCGTATCAGAATTTTTAACTAAAAACGGATTTGATTTTAAACCCGAAGAGGTTGATTCTACAATGATTTTGTACAATTTGAATTACGAAATAATAGGAACAGGCTCTTTTAAAAAACAAACCTTAAAATTTGTAGTTGTAGCCGAAAAATTTCGTGAATCAACTGCTTTTCCATTGATTGTGACGTATTTAACCGACAAAATTTTAGAAGACCACAAACGATGTTTTGTTTTTACTAAACCTGAAACCGGAAAATTATTCGAAAGTCTTGGTTTTAAGGAGATTGCACGAGCAGAACCGCTTTTTGTTGTTCTCGAATTTGGTTTTAAATTGATAGATTTTTACCAAAATTATCTTTTGAAGCACAAAGTTGAAACAAAAACCGATAATGTTGCTGCATTGGTAGTTAATTGTAATCCTTTTACTCTTGGTCATCAATTTTTAATTGAAAAAGCTGCTTCTGAAAGCGAAATTTTATATTTGTTTGTTGTTGAAGAAGATAAATCTTCGTTTCCGTACGAAATTCGCAAAAAATTAATAGAAAATGGGATTTCTCATCTTAAAAATGTTGTTATTGTTTCAACAGGTCCATATATTGTTTCAGGAGCAATTTTTCCAAATTATTTTCTGAAATGTGAATCATGGAGTCTTATTTCTGAAAAGCAAGCTGAAGTAGATGTGAAAATTTTCGCAAATTATATTGTTCCTGTTTTAGGTATAAAAAAACGTTATATAGGTACAGAAAACTATTGTCCTACAACTCGAGCATACAACGAAGCCATGAAAAAATATATGCCGGATGCAGGTTGCGAAGTTATAGAGGTTACAAGAATTGCAATAGGAATGGTTAATGAAAACGAACCAAATTTTATTAGTGCTTCAAAAGTGCGAAAAGCGATACAAGAAAATAGGCTTGATGAAGTATTAAATTTTCTACCGGAATCAACCAAAAATTTTCTTTTATCTGTTGAAGCAAAAGAGATTATCGAAAAAATAAAAATGTCAAAAAGCAGGCATTAGTTACTATTATTTGAAATTTAATAAAAAATTCAGCAAAGAAATATGTTTTATTCCTCTGAATGAATTAGGAGCTGAAAAATTGTCCATAGAAATAACGTATTTGGGGAAATTGTCTTTGATTTTTAACAGATTACCAAATTCTCTATTGATGGTTTTTTCATCTTTTAATAAATATGCTACCTGAACATAAATAACCTCGTTATTTTTTTTTGCAATAAAATCAATTTCTGTATTATCAAGCTTTCCTATGAAAATCTTGAAGTCATTGAATTTTAAATGATTGTAAACTACATTTTCTATGATTTTATGTATCTCGGTCATATTAAATCCTACAATGTTATTTCTGATTCCTAAGTCATGGAAATAATATTTTTCGCCACTTTCAAATATTTTTTTACCATGTAAATCGTATCGTTTCACCTTATCAATTGTGTATGAATTTTTTATGTATTCAAGGTAGTTTATTATTGTTTGTGTTGTTTTGTTTATGTTTTGAGATTTTAGATATTTAGTGATGTTGTTTGCAGATAAAATACTTCCTATATTATCTGCAACAAATCTGATAATATTCTCTAAAAATGAAACATCTCTTATACTATATCTAGCTACAATATCTCTAAAAACTATTGTGTTAAAAATATTTTTTAGATATTCCTGCTTAATTTCTTCTTCATTTTTTAGGTTGATTAGAAAAGGCATTCCTCCGAATTTAAGATACATTGTTAATGATTTTTCATTTGGAGGCAGGTTATGAAAATATAGAAACTCAATAAAAGATAAGCTGTTGACTTTTACCTCAATATGTCTTCCGCTTAAAAATGTTGCTAACTCACCTGATAGAAGATTCGCATTGCTTCCTGTACAATAAATATCAATGTTTGGTTCTGTTAAATAACTTCTTAACACTCTTTCAAAACCGTATATTTCCTGTATCTCATCAATAAAAATATAATTTTGATTATCCGTAAGTTTTTCAGAAATCAATTGCGCTAATTGTTTGTAATTTTTTAAGTCTGAATATTCTATTTTTTCGAGATTTATGTATATAATATTTGCGTTTCTGTCTTGAAGTGAAATCTCATCTCTAATTTGCATAAGCAAGTAACTTTTACCAACACGTCTTTGTCCGGTAATGACTTTTATGAGTTGCTTGTTTATAAAAGGTCTGATTTTATTTAAATAATAATCTCGTTTTAAATTTTTCATTTTTTGTATATTATAATTTAAACAAAATTACAAAAAATATTTTACATAAAGTGTAAAACATCGAAAAATTATTTTTCATATTGTATACGATATGAAATAGATGGATTGATTTGTTAAGCTGTCTAGAGGTTAGTAGTTTTTTTTTTTTATTAGATGAAAAAAAATCGTTAAGAATATCAAAAAGCAGGCATTAAATTATTTTATTTTTGTCGAAATTGTTTATCTCCATTTGATTTTTATCCATTTTTTCTGCTGTTCTAACGTTAGAAAAGTCCAAGCTATAATCCTTCTTGTTTTATTTCCAAGATTCATTGGTATTGTTTTGATTTCTTGCACGTTAACTTTTTCAAGTTCTTTGTAAATACTTTTTAGGTTAGATTCTTTTGAAACTAAAGAAGTGAACCAAAAACAAGAATTTGCATATAGTTTGCTTTCGGAAATCATTTTTTTTATAAATGGTTTTTCGCCGCCTTCACACCATAATTCAGTGTTTTGTCCTCCAAAATTTAAAACTTTTTTTTCTATTTTTAAATTATTTAATTTTCTAAGTGAAGCAGATTTGGCTTCTTCGGCAGAAGAATGAAAAGGAGGATTGCAAATAGTTAAATCAAAAAGTTCGTTTTCACGAAAAATTCCTTTGAAAATATTATCGGCAGATGGTTGTAATCTTAGCTCAATTTTATTTTTTAATGAAGTATTTGATTCTATAATTTTTTTTGCGTTGTCGATAGCGTCTTGGCTAATGTCAGTTCCAACAAAAGACCAACCATATTCTTTGGTGCCAATTATTGGGTAAATACAGTTTGCTCCAACTCCTATATCTATACCTTTTATCATTTTTCCTTTTGGTATTATATTATTGTTTTTAGAACTGAGCAAATCAGCAGCAAAATGAATATAATCAGCTCTGCCGGGAATTGGAGGTGTCAAAAAGTCATCAGGTATGTCCCAGTTTTCAATATTGTAAAAGTGTTTTAATAATGCTTTATTAAGAGTTTTTACGGCTTTGGGGTTTGAAAAATCAATTGATTCGTTTTTGTAAACGTTTAAACTTACAAATTGAGCAAGTTCGGGACAACTTTCTGTAAGTTGCTTAAAATCATAACTTCCTTTGTGTTTGTTTCGAGGGTGAAGTTTTTCTTTGTTTGAAAGTTTTTTTTGCATTTTAGATAACAAATGTTGAAATTATATTTTTATACCCAGAACGCAAACGTCATCTATCTGACTCATATTTTTTTCCCAGTTTTCGTAGGTTAATTCAAGTTTGTTTTTTTGTTCTAATAAATTAAAATTTTGGTTCTCTGAAATAAAATCAATAAACCTTTTTTTCGTAAATTTAGAATAATCAGAATTAAATTGGTCAAATAAACCATCTGAAAACATGTATAATAAGTCGTTCTTTTCTATATTTATTGTTGTATTAATAAAGCTTTTTTCAATAGGATAGAATCCAATAGGGTTTCTAACACCTTTGTATTCTGTTATTTGATTTTTTTTGATTAAGATAAGCGGAAGATTTGCTCCTGAAAAAACTATTTGTTGTGAATTTTTTTCAAAGCAGCAAAAAGCTAAATCTAGTCCATCTTGAGTTTCTGTTCCAAATGTTTTAAAAATAGATTTTATGCTAAAACGAAGTTCTTCAAGAATTTCTGCCGGAGTATATTCGGGATTTCTAAAAATTATCTGTTTTAAGTTTGAAATAGAAAGAATAGTCATAAAACCACCAGGAATTCCATGACCTGTACAGTCTCCAATAGCAAAAAATATTTTGTTTTTATATTCCTGGAAAAAATAGAAATCCCCGCTAACTTTTGATTTAGGTTTGAAAATGATAAAATATTCGGCAAAATTGTTTGCGAATAAAGTTAAATCCGGAAGAAGTGAATTTTGTAATTTAAGTGAATATTCAATGTTTTCAATGAGATGATTGTGTGATATTTTAAGTTCTGAATATAGCTCAGAAAGTTTTTTGTTTTTTTGTTTTATATGGTTTTCTTTTACTCTAATTTCTGTAATATTCTCTTTTAAAGCTAGATAATTAGTAATTTCGCCCGAATTATTAAAAATAGGAGTAATAATAGCCCTTTCAATAAATTCATTGTTGTCTTTTGATTTATTGATAAATTCGCCAGTCCATATTTTGCCTTGAAGAATTGTTTCCCAAAGGTTTTTTATTGTTTCTTTTGGTGTTTTCCCGCTTTTTAAAAGGCTGGGATTTTTTCCAAAAAGTTCTTTTTGTGTATATTGCGTAATATTTGTATATGCTGAGTTAACATATTCTATATTTGGAGTTTTATTTGTTATTACAACAGATATAGGTAATTGTTCTATGGCAACAAAATATTTTCTCAATTGGTTGTTTAAAATTCCAAGTTCTTTATTTTGGTCTATTTGTTTAATTTTCTGATTATTAAGCTCTTCCGTTCTTTTGTTTACTATTGATTGTAAATCCTGATTTTGAACATTAAGTTTGTCTTTTAGTTCTTCGTTTTTAGAAAAATTACTAGCAAAAATTTTACTAAGTGTCAAAGCCTGCCCTAAAAACAATATAAATAATCCGATAGGTAAAATTGTACCGGTTTTAATAATATTTGTATAAAATAATATGTCATTTGCAAAAGTAAGAGCTGCTATTATTACTGATATTAATAGAATAATTGCACCTTCTTTTGCTTTTATAACGTATTTTATCAAAAGGGATATAGCAAATAAAACGAAAAACAAAGAAATTATCTGATAAAACATTAGTAATTTTGTGTAAACAATAGAAGGAAGAATTAAAGTTAACATAAAAATTCCTGAACTAATGTATAAAAAGTTAAAAACCCACTTGAATTTTTTCTCTTCAAATGTTTTTTGGATATAAAGCATTATTAAAGGGAATGCTATATAATAAGAAGAATAGGAGATAAAATATATGGCTTTCCAAGATAAAAATGAAAATATTTGAGAAATTAGAAAGTTACTTGTAACCAGCGTCCTAACTGATACAATAAAAGCAAAAATGGCAAAAATAAGGGCAAGTTTATTGTTTTTATTCAAAATAAATAAACCTAAATGATAAAAAGCCATAATAATTAGAAAGCCTAAAACAAACAAATCTATTGCAATTTTAGTAATTATTTCTTTGTCAATATTTTCTTCAATTCCTATTGCTGGTGCTTCTACAAATGAATTTGAACGATGTTCGTAATTACTTACTTGAATAATCAATTCGTTTTCGCCATTTAAAAAATGTATTTTTTCAAGATTAATTTTTACAGCCGGCTGATTTTCTTTTGAGTTTTTTCCAACAAAACCTAGTGATGTGATTTCTTCTCCATTTAGCCATATTCTGTATGCCGTAACAATTTCTTTTAATGCAAGGGAAAGATACTTTGTGGTTGTATCACTCAAAATAATAAGCCTATAAGTAGCAAAACCTGTGTCGGGGATAGTACCATTGTTAACAATAGAATCTGTCCAACTTCCCGGAACATTAACATATAAATCGGGCTTGGGATATTGCTTAAAGTCGTTAGGTGTATAAAGTTTCAGCCAATAAAATTCCCATTCTCCTTCTAATTTTATATTTCCGTCAGAAGTAAAATTCCATTCACGCAAGTCAATAACTCCTTTATTTGCTTTTGGTATTTCTTTTTGGGCAAATAAAGAAATGTTTATTATAAACAATAACAAAAATAGTAGTATTTTTTTGTAGTTGTTAGTCATTGATTTGTTCGTTAATCGGTTTGTTTTTAAGTAATTCTAAACCTAGCAATGTTATGTCATCTACTTGATTTTGTGTGTTTTGCCAGTCAGAAATTTTTTGTAATACTATATTTTTTTGCATTATAAAATCTAATTCAGTTGTTTCTATTAACAACTCTTTAAACCTAGATTTGCCAAAAGGTTTAAAATCTTCTCCACCAAGTTGATTAAATAATCCATCAGAAGCTATAAAGATTTTGGAATTAGATGATAATATAATTTTAGTGTCTGTAAATTCCTTTTCATAAGTATGAAATCCGATGTGATTTCTAACCCCTTTGTGTTCTGTTATTTCTGTGTTTTCTTGAACAAATAACGAAACATTAGCTCCGGAATAAAGTAATTCATTAATTGAAGAATCGAAAACACAGACTGCTATATCCAAACCATCATCAGGCATTGAACTGAAATTTTTGAAAATTTCTTTGATTTTTTCTCTTAATAATTCTAGTATTTGAGATGGAGTTTCAATGTTATATAATGACGATATTTCGTGAAGTATAGAAGTTGACAGCACTGTCATAAATGCTCCATGAACGCCTACTCCTGTGCAATCTCCAAGAGCAAATAGTAAGTTGTCTTTTATTTTATTTACGTAATAAAAATCACCACTTACACTTTCTTTCGGCTTATAAATTAGTAAATAATCTTTAAATAAATCTAAAAGAATTTTTCTGTTAGGCAGAAGTGCAGTTTGTAATTTTCTGGCATAATTGATACTACTTACAATCTCATTATGAACTACTTCAAGCTTGCCAAATACATTTACTAATGATTTATTTTGTTCATTTAGATTTTTTTCCGTTTCTCTATATTCGGTAATATCTTGAATGATTGCAATGTAGTTTATAATGTTGCTGTTGTCGTCAGTCACATTTGATATTATTACATTACTTATTGTAGTATTTGTGGTGTTATTTGAAACAAATTCACCTTGCCAGGGTTCTTTAGCTGCTAATTCATTCCATTCTGACGTGTAATTTTTGCTTGAATCGGTTCCAAAATTGAGTAATTTTGTTTGTTTACCTATTAAATTTCCTTGATCTGTATAAGATGTTGAAAAAGAAGGATTCAAATACTCAATGTTGAGTTCATTATCTGTAATAATAATTGGAAGTGGACTTTGTTCGATCGCAACAAAATATTTAGTCAATTTTTCGTTTAGTGAGTCTAATTCAATATTTTGTTTTTCTAACAGTTTATTTTGTTGGGCTGTTTCTTCGGTTCTATTATTTACAATTTGTTGAAGATTTTTATTCTGATATTCAAGTGTGTCGGAAATTTCTATGTTCTTTCGGTCGTTTGTTGAAAAAATATTGATAGAAGTTAATGATTGTCCTAAAATTAAAACAAATAAACCGGCGGGTGTATAAATTCCTGTATTTATAATATTATTCATAAAAAGAATATCATTTATTACAGCAGCAGAAACTACAATTAGGGATAAAAGTAAAATTAATGCTCCTTCTTTTTTCTGAAAAGTGTATTTTATTAGCAAATAAATCGTAAATATTATGTATAAAATTGAAAATGCCTGATATATTATTGCTAAGTCGATGTATTTAAGTGAATTAAGTAGTAATGAAAGAATAAAAATAGTGGAAACAACATAAAGAAGATTGAAAACAAATTTGTGTTTTTGTTCTTCAAATGTTTTTTGAATGTATAAAACCATTAGCGGAAAAGCTGCATAATAGGTAAAATAAGAAATAAAATAAATTGTTGATAATGACAAACTTTCTATGAAATAAGATAACAAAAAATTACTGGTTACAAGAACTCTAAGAGAAACTATGATTAGGAAAAGAGAAAATATTAGCGCAGAAAGTAATCTATGTCTAAAAATGTATAGTCCAAAATGGTATATACTCATTACTAATAAAAATCCAAAAACAATAAGGTCAAACGAAATGCTTTTTAAAAGCATCAGATATATTTGACCATATTCTCCAATAATAGGAGCTTGAACAAATCCATTTCTGCGATTGTTGTAATTTGAAACTTGTACAATAATCTCATTTTCTCCGACTTGTAAACTTTTTGTTTTTTTGTTTATTCTAATAACCGGAAAATCAGTTTTTGAATTTGTACTTACTTTTCCTAAACTTGTTATTTTTTCGCCGTTTACCCAAACATTGTATGCGGTTATAATTTCTTTGAATACAATTGTCAAGTTTTGGTGTACGTTGGAATCAGCTAATATTATTAACCTATATGTTGCAAAACCTGTATCGGGCAGGTTTTTTCCTTCAATTTGTAAATTCGACCAACCTCCGGGAACATTCAAATAAGAATCTGGTTTTAAGGTGTTTTTAAAATCTTCGGGTGTGTATAATTCTGACCAATAAAATTCCCATTCTCCTGACAGTTTTATTTTTCCATCGGAGTTAAAATTCCATTTTGTAAGGTCTAAAACACCATTTTCTGCCTTTGGTGTATTATTTTGCGAAAAAGAAAAGGTAAATGAAAGTATGAATATAATTAAAAATAGTAATTTCTTTGTGTTATTTTTCATTCGTTAAAATAATTATACAAATATACTTTTATTGAATGAATTTCAAAAAATAATATAACTTTTTTTGAATGCGTTTTATAGCACTGATAGTCAGTTGATTAAGGTGTGTTATTTAATGGTTGTGAAAAGTTATTTCAATAATTCTTTGAACCACAAACCTGACTTTTTAATATACCGTTTAAGGTTATTGTAATCCACATAAACAAGTCCAAAACGCGGGCGGAAACCTTTTTCCCATTCAAAATTATCGGTTAAAGACCATACAAAATATCCGTCTATTTTTATGTTCTCTTTTTGGATACGTAATATTTCAGATAGATGTGATTTAAAATATTCAATACGCTCATTATCAGGTATTTTATTGTTGTCTATAACATCATTAAAACACGAACCGTTTTCAGTTATTATTATTTTTTTTACTCCTTCGTAAGATGAAAATCGTTTCATTAATTGATAAAATCCTTCGGGATAAACTTCTCCGTTCATTTCATTTGCCTCTACGCCACGTTGTTTTGCTGTAACTTCTTTTGCCCAAACAAACGGAACGAATGGAGATTTTTTAACTACTGTTCGGAAATAATATTGTAAACCTATAAAATCGAAGTTGAATTTCATTTTTTCAATGTCGCCGGGAAGCATAAATTTTTTCATTGTTTTCAGGAAATGTAATTTATCTTCCGGATAGCCCATTCCTAGCGATGGTTCTATGAAAATACGATTAATAAGTGCGTCCATTCGTTCGGCTGCTTTTGTATCTTTGTTTGTTTGTCCTTCTATGAAAGATGTAAAATGTGTTGTTCCGATATTGGCTACAGGAACATTTTTACGAACAATTCTTCCTCCTTCAGCCTGACATAAATTTGCATGATGCACAGCTTTTCGGAAATTTGTAACTCCTTTCTTGCCGGGAGCCATTGTTCCAAGCATATACCCATTTACTGTAAAACTTAACGGCTCGTTCAAAATCATCCAGTTTTTGACTTTGAATCCATATTCTTTGCTTACAAAATCAGTGTATTCAGAAAACCAGTCAACCATCTTTCTGTTTGTCCAACCGCCTTGAACTTCAAGGATTTGTGGATGATCCCAGTGATAAATTGTAACCCAAGGAATTATTTCTACTTCAAGGCATTTGTCTATTACTTTATGATAAAATTCAACGCCTTTTTGATTGATTTCTCCTGTTCCTTTTGGGAAAATGCGTGACCACGATAAAGAAAACCTGAAATGTTTAAAATTCATTGATTTTAAAAGTAGCAAATCTTCTTTGTATTTGTGGTAGAAATCTGTTGCAGTGTTTCCGTTTTCGTTTCTTTCAATATTGCCTTTTGTTTGTGAAAATTTATCCCAAACAGACATACCTTTTCCGTCTGTATTCCACGCTCCTTCTGTTTGATAAGATGCTTGTGCAGCCCCCCAAATGAAGTTTTCGCCGAAATCTGATTTATTGAAATCCATAGGTTGAAGTTTTTTTCAAAAATAATTGTTTTCTACATTTTATGAAAATAAATAATTGCTTTTAATATTCTGATTTTTAGGTAATTAGATTTTTGTTGAAAATTAATTAAAATTATTTGTAACTAAATTAAAATGTCTGCGTCATACTACCAAACAAACAAATATTAAACTTATTAACCTCAAAATCATGCAATTATGAAAGCAATAGCAATAACAATCTTAGGAATTTTGATGAGCGCAACTTTAGTAGCAAACTCTGTAAATACAATACCTCCAAAAGGAGATGGTAATATAACTCAAATTAGTGCTTCTGCCGACGAAGTTATGGAACTTCAAAGAGAAATTTTAATTAAAGAAGACCAAATCAAAACGTATAAGGTTTTTATAAAAATTGATGGACATGACCCAATTTATTTGGATGAAGTTGACAAACTTGAACTTGAAATTGATCAAATGGAATCAAGAATTGGAGAGCTTTCAAACAATAATTAAATATTCATTTCATAGTAGTTGGTACACCTGTAAAAGTAATTTTGCAGGTGTTTTTTTTATTGTATTAATAAATTTTATAAATTCTTTCATACCTGGTTTTCTTTTTCAAAACTCTTGATTTTTCTTATACTTCTAAAAATATCAATCCGACTTTTTTATCTAATTTCAGTTCTTAATATTTTGATTTCTAGTTGTTTAGTGCTTTTTTTGAAAAAAAATAAAAATTATTTGTAACTAAATTAAAACGTCTACGTCATACTACCAAACAAACAAAATTTAAACTTATTAACCTCAAAACCATACAATTATGAAATCAATAGCAATTACAATCTTAGGAATTTTGATGAGCGCAACTTTAGTAGCAAACTCTATAAATACAATACCTCCAAAAGGAGATGGAAACAAACAAGTAACAATAACTCAAATTAGTTCTTCAACTGATGAAATTATTGAGCTTCAAAGAGAAATTTTAAACAATGAAGACCAAATAAAAGCCTATGAAGTTTTTATTAAAATTGATGGACCTGACCCAATATATTTAGTTGAAGTTGAAAGACTTGGAATTGAAATTGACGAAATGGAAGCTAAAATCGGAGATCTCTCAAATAATAAATAAAATATTCATTTCATAGTAGTTGTTACACCTGCAGAAGTAATTTTGCAGGTGTTTTTTTATATTGTGTTTACAAATTTAACAAATGCTTTCAATCCTGTTTCGTCTGTTTTAAATACGCCTGAATCTTTTAAAACGTCTAAAAATTTCAATCCTACTTCTTTATTTAATAGCTGTTTTATATTCTTATTTTCTGAATATTTTGTCTGCATTTTAGCTATCCACTCTTTGTGTTTTTCTAATTCAATGTTTTGTGTGCAAATTTCTTCAATGTTTTTGTTGAAATTATCTTCAATTAGTTGTAATTCAGAAAGTAATCTGCCTGGTAAAATTGCTAATCCCATAACTTCAATCAAACCTATATTTTCTTTTTTGATGTGATGTAAATTTTCGTGTGGGTGAAAAATTCCGTCAGGAAATTCTGTAGATGTTCTGTTGTTCCTTAAAACCAAATCGAGTTCAAAATTATTGTCTCTAAAACGAGCGATTGGAGTAATTGTGTTGTGTGGTTCATTGTTTGAATTGGACAAAATATCTAAATCAGGATTTGAATAATTTTTCCAGATATGTAATATTTTATCTGCAAAATCAATTAATGGTTCTATAAATTCGGCTTTAAGCCTGATTACTGACATTGGCCATTTTACGATACCTATTTGAATGTTATTTTTAGTTATTTCATGAAAAATAGGTGCATTAGCCATTGGAAAATTGTAGTTTCCTCCCTGAAAATGATCATGAGATAAAATTGAGCCGCCAACAATTGGCAAATCAGCATTTGAACCTATAAAATAATGTGGAAAAAGTTCAACAAACTCCAAAAGTCTTCTGAATGTTTGTTTGTTAATTTTCATTGGACGATGTTCTTCTGATAAAACAATGCAATGTTCATTAAAATATGAATATGGAGAATATTGCAAAAACCATTTTTCGCCTGTTAAAATTATTGGAATAATTCTGTGGTTTTGTCTTGCCGGAAGTTGAGCATCTCCCTGATAACCTTCATTTTCGGCACAAAGAATACATTTTGGGTAACCAGATGATTTGAAATTTTTGGCAGCGGCAATTTCTTTTGGGTCTTTTTCCGGTTTTGAAAGGTTGATAGTTAGCTCAATATTGCCAAATTCTGTTGCCGTTGTCCACGAAATATTTTTTGAAGTTCTATCTGTACGTATATAGTTTGTGTTTTGCGAAAATTTGTAATACCAATCGGTTGCAGCTTTTATGCCGTATTTAAGATTTAATTCGTAGAATTTTTTTATAATTTCAGAAGGTCTTGCAATAAGAATTCCCATTATTTGTGCATCAAGTTTATCGCGGCTAGTTGTTGTGTTGTCTGGAATGATTTTTTGTTCAAAGGCGTAATCCAAAATCGGACTTAAAATATCGCTAATTTTTTCTTTTTCAGAGTATTGTGTCGAGTTTTCGGGGGGTGAAGAAAGTTTTAACAAAGCCATTAAATTATTCATAACAAAGTTATAATCCTCCGGCTCAAATAACTTTTTTTTTAGTCCAAATTGTAATAGTTTTCCTATCATTTTTGATTTGTTATTCGTGTTTTAAGTATTTTAGTCTTGATTATTTCAGTCTTGATTATTTCAGTCTTTCAGTCTCGCAGTCGGCAGTATTTAGTTATTCTATCATTCTATTATTCTATTATTCTACCATTCTATTATTCAATCATTCTGTTATTCAATCATTCAATCATTTAAAATTTTTCTAGCTCCGTCTTCTGATTTTACGTTATAAAACTCTGCTTCTAGGTTTGTTATTTTTTTGTATTCCTCTTTTACATTTGAAATAAAATTAGTTACAAATTTATTTTGAACAATTGCGATTGCACAACCGCCAAATCCGGCTCCAGTCATTCTGCCCGCAAGTACACCATCTTGTTTGTTGATAATATCAACCAAAACGTCAAGTTCAAATCCTGTAACTTGGTAATTGTCTCGTAAAGATTCATGCGATTTACACATTGGTGTTTTAATATCAAATAGATTATTGTTTTTTAAGGCTTCTGCTAAACTTATTGTTCTTTCGTTTTCGGTAATAACATGTTTCACTCTTTTTTGAATTATTTCATCTTCAATAAGATGTTTATTTCGCAAAAAAGTAACATAATCTATTTCACAAAGATTGTTAATAATCAGCTCTTTTTGAAGAAGTTTTAAACCTGTTTTACATTCATTTTGTCGTGTGTTAAATTCAGAATCAACAAGTTCTCGTTTTTTCATTGAATTTACAACAATTATTGAGTGATTTTCAAGAATAAGAGGAATATATTCGTAGTTTAAAGTGCTGGTGTTCAGTAGAATTGCATAGTCTTTTTTCCCCATTCCAATTGCAAATTGATCCATTATTCCACATTTTACGCCCATGTAGTTATTTTCAGCCATTTGGCTAATTTTAACTTTATCAAGTTGAGTAATTCCATATTTGAATAAATCACTAATCATTACAGCAGTAACAAGCTCAATAGATGCAGAAGAAGACAGACCGGCTCCTGTTGGTAAATTTCCCCAGAAAAGTACATCAAAACCTTTATCAATATGAAATTTGGCGTCAATTATTAATTTTAGAACTCCTTTTGGATAATTTGCCCATTTATGCGCTTGATTATAATCTAATTCGCTGATTTTTACCGAAATTTGCTCTTCAAAATTGACTGATAAAAAATTTATAATGTCATCGTCACGTAAGGTAGCAGCTGCATAAGTTCCAAGATTAATAGCAAAAGGTAAAACATGTCCGCCATTATAGTCAATATGTTCGCCAATAATGTTTACTCTGCCCGGAGCAAAATAAACTTGTGGAATTTTATCAGTTTTAAATTTTTCTTGAAAAAGTTTACTTATTTTTTGTTTCATTTTCCTCCTTTTTTTCGTTCATAGCACTAAGTACATATTTTTCACGATAAAATGCAAAGAAAATCAGTCCAATAACGCAGAATATTCCGGCAGCAGGACCTGTTAATCTAATTCCTAAATCATCGCCAATATCTTTTCCTAAAAGTAATAATGAACTGAAAACTAACATTGCAAGCATTTGACCAATTTTGCTCATAAAAGTACGAGCACCAAAAAACATCGCTTCGCGTTTACTGCCGGTTCTAATTGCGTCACTTTCAGCTACATCAGCAATAATTGCATTTGGTAAAATACCGAAAATTGCAAGTGGAATTGCAGCCATCACTACAAGAATCATAACTTGAATTTCTTTTGAAATTGGCATAAAATCTTTACCTAAAAGGAAAACGTAAAAATACATTAAAGAAAAGATTGCAAAAGCAACAATCATCATTTTCTTTTTGCCGATTTTTTTACCCAAAATATTAACAAACGGATAAAAAATAAAAGATATTACAAAAACCAAAATATTGTAAAATGAAACTTTTGCTTCGGGCATTTCTAAAAGAACTGTAATGTAGTAAATTAAGCCGGTTTGAAGTACTGTAAGTGCCAGCCAATAAGCTAAATCTGAAAAAACAAAAACCCTAAAATCAAAATTTCTGAACGTTTTTTTCATTGATTCTATGACGTTTTCTTTGGAAGGATTTCCACTCGAAAATTTCTTTTCGTCAATTGTGAAAACAGGGACAAGCATCAGAATTATTGCAAAAATAGACATTCCTGTTATTACGTAACGAACAGCTAAAATTTTAACAATTCCGCTACCTACAAGTATGTTCCAAATTGCCGGAGCGCCAAATGCAATACCTGTTCCGATGAAAAAAGTAACAGAAATAGCTGTTGAAATATTTATACGTTGTTCAGGAGTATGACCTAGTTCGGAAATAAGTGCCATATAGGGCGTTACATAAACAGTATAGAAAATGTAAAATCCTGCTAGAGCAAAAACTAGCCACATAATATTTCCTATTCCTCCCGAAAATGGAGCCCAAAAAACTAGTACAGTAAAAATTGCCAGAGGAATTGCTCCTGCCCGCATAAAAGATATTCTTCGTCCAATTTTTGAAGTTGAACGGTCGCTTAAAGTTGCTACAAGTGGATCTGTTACTGCGTCTAAAAATCTTCCGCCCATAGTAATAAGACCGATTATGGTTAAAAAACCAAGTATTTCGCCTTGGGGTAAAAGTTCGGGTAAATTTGCATTTTCTGGGGGTAAGTAAAACCAAATAAGGTAAGTATTTACTAATCCCATCAAAATTGACCAGCCTAACTGACCAATTGAATAAAGAATAATGTGCTTGAATTTAATTGATTCTCTTGTCATCTTTAGTATAATGTTAAAAGTTGAAAGTTTGTAAAGTTGTTTTGACTTTTAATGTTTTTATTCTACTGCAAGTTTTATAACATTGTATCCTCCGTTGTATATCCCAATTTTATTATTTTCGAGAATTTTATTGTTCATTAAAGTTAGAATGTCTTTTTCTTCAATCATAAGTTTAAGAAGTTGAAGAGCGTAATTAGTTTCATTTGCTTCTACTGTCCCGTCACCTATTTCCGCGCTTCTTATTGCTCCCCATGCTTCGTGTCCGCCAACTCGTTTTATCAACAATTTCGGAACAGGATAAAATGCCAATTCACTTGGTTTTGTAATCATTATATCGGCTGAACGCATTAAAAGATTTGTTGTGTAAATAGCCTCAAAAATATCACCATTTTGAATAATATTTATTCCTATAATATCTTCATTTAGAGCTTTTTCTGCAAAATCAACAGTTTTTTGCCAATCATTAAAAAATAAGTTTGAAGTTGATTCTAAATCAGGTTTTTTTGTTTTCAAATATTCCCAAAAGCTTTTATGATCACCAATATTTAATAAAATGGCAGCTTTTTTAGATTTAATGTAAGGTTCAAGGAAATTAATCATTTCAAGAACAATTTCTTGTTGAGCACCGGCTCCTCCAACAGTAATTAGTATCCTGAGTGGTTTTTCGTTGGTAATTCTGTCAAGTCTTTTTGCTGTGTCTTCTTCAAGATTTGCAACAAGCTCATGATCAATGTAATGACCAGTAAGTTCAATATCTTTTTTGGGAATTGGATTTAAAACATTGTTTTTGTTCATTCCTCTAAGTGTTCTGTACCCTAAAAACGCAGAAAATCCTTGCGTTGCATGAATTGAACCTTCGGCTAAATGAAGAGCCATTTGCCAATTATCGGGAATTACATTAACTACTTTGTTAAAACCAGCATGTACTGCGGCTTGCGCAGGCCAAACATGTGTGGCAATATATGGAATGTTTTTTGGTAAATTTTTATGCAAACCCGACATAATTTCAGTCATTTTTTGGTCTTTTGCATTGTATTCTATTTTTCTGAAACCTTCTGAATTTAAAGGTTCCCAGTACAGTTTATTGAAAATTTTGTATTTTTGTGATAACCTTGAACCAAGTGAGTAAAGTTTGTTTAAATGTCCGATTATTTTGCTTGTCGTTGTGTTTTCAAAAGAGTTTAAATCTAGCCACAAAGGCTTGTATCCCATTGAGTTAGCGCACGAAGCAATAGCAATTGAAATTCTGTAATGTCCATAACCCATTCTGATGTTACCAATTATTACAGATTTTTCAGGAAGAGGTTTTGAGTAATTTTCTGATAATTTTAAATCATCAAGATTGATGAATGGGATTAGAATTTTATTTTCTTCTGTTTTGAAGAAATATTCTACATTAGAGTCATCTCCAAATTTTTTTAAGTACTTTTTTTTCTGCTTATCAGCTGATTTGACAATGGATTTTTTGATTTTATTTCCAAAAATAATTGATGATTTATCCTTCATATAATTTGGTTTCAAATGGTTGCAAAGAATTTTGAAAATTATCTTGCTTTTTTTCAAAAGTAAAAATATCTAAAAGTTGTAAATTTACACAATTTATTTGCATTGTTTTTTTTGAAAGATTCGAAAATGCCAAATATGTTTTGTTTTCAATTTTAAAAGAGAATTTTACCAAATCATTATTTTCTTCTACTGATAAAACTTTTGCTTTGTGAAAATATTCAAGATTTTTTAGTAATAATTTTTGCCATTCTTCGTATTTTGAAAAATCATCAGAAGTAAAAACCAGGCTTCCAAATATCGAATTTATTAAAAATAATGTAATTTTCTGATTCTTAGTTAGTTTAATATTGTCGTTTCGTAGAAGAAAAACATCTGGGTCGTTGAGAAAAACATTGTCATCTAAAAAATGGCGAAAAATAGTGTTTTTTAGACTGTTATATGTAGAAACACGTTCGCGGTGAAGCCATTTTTCATAGAATTTTCCATTCCAGTCAAGACTAATATCACAACCAATTCTGCAATAATCAACATTGTTAAAAGCCTGAGCAATTGGAACGCCGCAGCCTAAAATTTTCTTTTCCCCAACTATTTCCCGGAGAAAATCCATTGCTTCTGACATAACTTTTGCTCGTGATTTTCCATGTTGAGGAATTATAGCAACAGAATACAAAAAATCAAGTTTAATCAAATCGAAATTCCAATAATTTAATATTGTGTCAAATACATTTTTTAGATAATTTTTTACGTCTTTATTGTAAAAATCAAGAGCATAAAATCCACCCCAGTTGATTCCTCCAAAAACTTTTTTCCCGTTATTATCCTTTAAAATCCAGTCGGGATGGTCTTTTGCGAGTTTTGAGTTTTTTTGTGCAGAAAAAGGAGCAAGCCAAAGTCCGGCTTCGTAGCCTAAAGAGTGAATTTTCTCAACAATCGGAGACAATCCATTAGGAAATTTATACTTATCTATGCTTAACCAATCGCCAACAGCTGTTTGAAAACCATCATCAATTTGAAATTGGCTCCCTTTTGGGAAATAATTTTTGAATTGTTCCAGGTTGCTAAGAATAATTTTTTCGTTGATTTTTTGATAGTAGTTATACCAACTTGTCCAGCCTATTTTTGGAGTTGCTTTTTTGTTATCAGAAATTGATTTAAAATATTCATTGATTATTGATTTTGAGCCTTTTAGTTGTGTGATGTCGAGTAGGGTAGCAGTGTTTGTCATTTCAATATTTTCACAATCAACAATAAATCTGATTTTTTGTTCTTTAACAGAAAAAAGAATAATAGTATGTGCGAAATTTTCATTATTTGATGCAAAAAACTTGTAATTTTCCTCGTTTCTAATGTATGCATAAGCAAATCCGTAAAAATCTCCTTTTTTAAGTTTTTGTTTGAAAAAAGTATAATCTCCGTACTGTTTGAATTTGAAAAATTTGTTTGTGATTTTTGCAAAAAAAGGAAGACGTTTCATTTTTTCGTTTGCTGAAAATTCTTGGCTGTCTGTCCATGATTGGTAACCATTTACGAAAATTTTATCGTTTTCAGATAGTTTAAAGTCCGTTTCTGCAACAAGTGATTTTAGTATAACTTTTTGATTTGTAGAAAGTTCTAGTTTTATGTGCGAACTATTATTTATTACAGAAATTTTAACGTCATTTTCTTCGTAATTATCAAAAAATGAAATTTCTCGAAGTTTGTTGTTTGAATAAAATTGTAATTTGAACATTGTTAAAGTTTTAGAAATGTTTGATGTCAAATCCATCGCATTGATATTTTACTCTACATTTGTATTTTGGTGTTTCATTGCAGTAAATAAGGTCAAAAAGTAGTTTTTCTTCTTCCAGAATTTCTTCTTTTGTGCTGGATTTACAATATTCTTTTATTAAAAAAATAACGTTGTCATGTAATAGAAAAAAAGCCCCTCTTTTAGCGTCTAACTCCCAGATCATACATTTCATATAGCCGTCAAGGATTCCATATTCTCTAAGTTTATTTTTATCAGAGAAAAAAGAGAAATGTTTTTTTGCTTCTTCTTCTGATGTGAAAATTACAGCAAAATATTCTGGAATAATAGAATCCGCAACAGTTGCATAAATAACTTTCTGAGCAATACTATTTCGCATAAATTTTAGAGTATCATTAAGCATAAGTGTTAAGTAAAAATCTCGATGATGACAAAAAAATTCATTAGAAAATTCATCAAATGGCGATAAACTAATATTAAGTTTGTAATTGTTTTTACCAATAACAGAATCTAAGAACTCAAAATAGCTACTCAAATCTACGTCAATGTTATTTTTCTCAATAAAAATATCCTTTTTTAGCTTGTTAATATTTTTTCGATTGATTAATAAAGAATCATCAGCACTTTTTGCTTCTTTTATATCAACCTGTTTGGTATCACAACTTCCAAATAAAAATATTCCAATAATTCTACTTTACGAAGTTAAAAAACAGTTTTATTTAATCATAAAATAATTTGGTAATTTGATTGTAATATGCTATATTTGAGGTA